>CBIHRE010000217.1:0-7827 GCA_966212385.1 uncultured Akkermansia sp.
TCCAGAAGTTCGACCCCTACCTCAACGTCGACCCGGGCACGATGAGCCCCTATCAGCATGGCGAGGTCTATGTCCTCGAGGACGGCGCCGAAACCGACCTCGACCTCGGCCACTACGAGCGTTTCACGAGCGGCAAACTTTCCCGCGTCAACAGCCTCAGCTCGGGCCAGGTTTACGAGAGCGTTATTCAAAAGGAACGTCGCGGCGCCTACCTCGGCAAGACCGTGCAGGTGATCCCGCACGTGACCAACGAGATCAAGGAGCGCATCACCGTCGCCGCGAAGGACGTGGACGTGCTCATTACCGAGATCGGTGGCACCACGGGCGATATCGAGGGCCTGCCCTTTCTCGAGGCTCTGCGCCAGTTCGCGCTCGAGCAGGGGCCGCGCGATGTCGTGTTCCTGCACGTCACGCTCGTGCCTTTCCTCGCCGCCGCCGGCGAGCTCAAGACCAAGCCCACGCAGCAATCGGTCGCGAAGCTCCGCGAGATCGGCATCCAGCCGCACGTGCTCGTGTGCCGCACCGAGCACCCGCTCGAGCCCGGCCTGCGCGACAAGTTGTCGATGTTCTGCAACGTGCCCGTGAAGGCCGTAATCGAGTGCTCCGACGTGAACTCGATCTACGAGCTACCGATCGCGCTTCAAAAGGAAGGTCTCGATCAACTCGTCGTCGACCTCTTCGGCCTCAACAAGCCCCAGCCCGAGCGAAACGTCTGGGCCGAGCTCGCCCGCCGCATTAATAATCCTGCGCACACCGTCCGCATCGGCGTCGTCGGCAAATACATCGAGCTCCAGGACGCCTACAAATCCGTCTACGAATCCGTGACCCACGCCGGCATCGCCAACAACGCGAAGGTCGAGATCGTGCGCATCGATGCCGAGGACTTGGAGAAACGCGGCGGCACCGCGCTGCTCAAGGGCCTCGCCGGCATCCTCGTCCCCGGCGGCTTCGGCGACCGCGGCACCGAGGGCAAGATCATCGCCGCCCGCTACGCCCGCGAAAACAAGGTTCCCTACTACGGCCTTTGTCTCGGGCTGCAGATCGCGGTCATCGAGTTCTGCCGCAACGTCCTCAAATTGAAGGACGCCAACTCCACCGAGTTCGACGTCAACACGCCGCACCCCGTCATCAACATGATGGAGGAGCAGAAGAAGGTCATCGACAAGGGCGCCACCATGCGCCTCGGCAGCTACGAGTGCGCGCTCACGCCCGGCTCCAAGGCCCACAAGGCCTATAAGGCCGATAGCATCCGCGAGCGCCACCGCCACCGCTTCGAGGTCAACAACGCTTACGTCGGCCAGATCCAGCGCGCCGGCCTCCAGGTCTCGGGCATCAACCCGCGCCGCAACCTCGTCGAGATCGTTGAGCTCAAGGACCACCCCTTCTTCCTCGCGGTGCAGTTCCACCCCGAGTTCCAGTCCAAGCCGCTGCAACCGCACCCGCTTTTCACCGCCTTCGTGGCCGCCGCGCTGAAGGGCGCCAAGCCCGCCAAGGCCAAGAAGCAGAAGAAGGTTTCAACGCAGAGCCGCAGAGGCGCGGAGAAGACGAAAAAATCCTGAGAAGGATCTTCGTCGGTCTTCTGTTCTTCCTCCCCCTTCCTCTCTGCGTCTCCGCGTCTCTGCGTTAAAATAAAATGCCTCTTTTCGATCCGAAAAAACTCCTCGTCCTCGCCGGCCCTTGCTCGCTGGAGAACGAGAAAGTCGTCCGCTCCGTCGCCGAGAAACTCGTCGCCATCCGCGCGAAGTATCCCGAGCTGAACCTCGTCTTCAAAGGCTCCTTCGACAAAGCCAACCGCACCTCCATCTCCGGCGGGCGCGGCACCGGCCTCGAGGAAGGCCTCAAGCTCCACGCCCTCGTGAAGCGCGACTACGGCCTGCCCTGCGTGACCGACGTCCACGAGAGCGACCAGTGCGCGTCCGTCGCCGCCGTGTGCGACGTGTTGCAGATTCCCGCCTACCTCTGCCGTCAGACCGATCTCCTCCTCGCCGCCGCCGCGACCGGCAAGGTTGTCAACGTGAAGAAGGGCCAGTTCCTCTCGCCAAACGATATGGTCCACGTCGTCGGTAAGCTGAAGGCCGGCAACGCCGCCGAGATCTGGCAGTGCGAACGCGGCGCGACCTTCGGCTACAACAACCTCGTGGTCGACATGCGCGGCTTCCCGATCATGGCGCGCAACGGCTACCCGGTGATCCTCGACGCCACCCACAGCGTGCAGCTCCCCGGCGGCGGCGGCGGCAAGAGCAGCGGCCAGCGCGAGTTCGTCCCCACGCTCAGTTTCGCCGCGCTCGCGGCCGGCGCCGACGGTCTTTTCCTCGAGACGCACCCCGACCCGGACAACGCGCTCTCCGATGGCCCCAACATGGTGCCGCTCGATCAGCTCGAGGCCCTGCTCGCGAAGTGCCTCGCGTTTTGGCGCCTCGCCCGCTCGGCCTGAGGCCGTCCGCGTCCACCTTTTCCGCATCAATTGTCCGCCACCGTGCGGTCCCTGCCGCGCGGTTGACCGCAACCTTCCGTCCACCACGCTGTCCGTTCCCGCAAACCCGCATGGCCTCCTTCCTCATCGACATCCCTGTGCCCAGCATGGGGGCGACCGTAAACGAGTTGACCGTGATCGACCTCAAAGTGAAGGCCGGCGACGCGGTGAAAAAAGGCGGGATCGCCGCCGAGCTCGAGAGCGACAAATCGGTCTTCGAATGGGAGGCCCCCTGCGACGGCGTCGTGAAGACCGTGCACTGCCGCGCCGGCGATATCATCCGTTCGGGCGACCTGTTTCTCAGTATCGAGACCGCGGACGAATCGCTCAGGCACCTCCAACGTAGCGGCAGCATCCTGCTGCCATCTGCTTCGACCGGCGCGCCCACCGCCTCTTCGTCCGCTACCACCGCCGCTCCCGCGCCGGCGCCTGCCGCCGCCAAGCCCGCGCCCAAGGCCGGTCCCGCCGCCGGCTCGGGCGGCTGCCTGCTCTGGACACCGCGCGCGACCAAGCTCGCTCAAGAGGCCGGCTTCGACCCCGCCGCGCTGAGCGGCATCGCCGGCACCGGACCCGGCGGACGTATCACCGGCGAGGACTTTCAAGCCTGGCTCGCCACCCGTCCCACCGCCGCCGGTGCGGGTGGCGCATCCGCCTCGCTCGCCCCTGCCGCGGCTTTCGTCCCGGCCGCCCCCGCCGACGATACGGTCTGCATCGCCGGCGTCGGCTACGCCGTGCCCAAGAACATCCGCCCCACCAGCGAGATCCTGAAGGCGTTCCCCGGCCGCACCGAGGCCGAGATGCACAAGCTCACCGGCATCCACGAGCGCCGCTACGCCGGCCCCGAGGAAACCGCCACCTCGCTCGCCGCCACCGCGGTGAAGCATGCCCTCGCCCAGGCCGGCCTCGCCGCATCGGATATCGACGGCATCGTGCTCGCCACGATCATTCCCGACCAGCCCGTGCCCTCGATGGCCAGCGCGCTCGCCCGGCAGCTCGGTTGCCCCAAGGCTCTCGCCTTCGATCTCAACGCGGCCTGCTCCGGCTGGCTCTACGCGCTCGAGGTCGGCCGCGCCTTCGTTCGCGGCGGCACGGCGAAGAACGTGGTGGTCGTCACCGCCGAGCTTCTCTCGCGCATCACCAATCCGAACGATCACGAGACCGCCTTCCTCTTTGGCGACGGCGCCGGCGCGGCCGTGCTTACCGCCTCGCCCGGCGGTCACCGCCTGCACCGTATGGCGCTTTCCGGCGATGCGGCCCACTTCGCGGCGATCCAACGCCCGGGCGGCGGCGCCGCGCGTCCCGTTCCCTGTCCTGATGGCAGCGATCGCGACGACTTCTATCTGCAGATGGACGGCGCGGCGGTGTTCAAAAACGCCGTCATCGCCTTCGCCGACCAGATCGAGAAGACCCTCTCGCGTCATAATTTGAAACCGGACGACATCGCCTGGATCGTCCCCCATCAGGCCAACGAACGCATCCTGCGCGCGGTCGGCAAACGAGTGGGCATCCCTTACGAGAAGTTCGTCGTGACCATCGCCAAATATGGCAACACCTCGGGCGCCTCGGTTTCGATGGCGCTCGGTTGGGCGGCCGAAGAGGGCATCTTTAAAGGCGGCGATCGCATCATCTTCTGCTCCGTCGGCGCCGGCCTCACCTACGCTGGCGGCCTGCTGGTTTGGTGAGTTCAGGGACGTAGGACGCGGCTCGGACCGTGCCTGGTGCCGATCGCCGCCACAGGTGGACGGGCGCGTCCCTGCGCCCGTTACGGATTCCACAGGCCGGGCGGGTGAAGAACGAGCACCAGAGCACGGGCCGAGGGACCGGCCCGTCCACCTGTGGAGCGCCGCGGACGTCGTCCGTTCGCGATTTCCGTCCGCAAAAAAGCCGCCGACGCACGAAGGCGCCGGCGGCTTCACTGAAACGTTGGTTTTGGGGACCGCTGTTACTTCTTGAGGTGGCCCGAGACGAGCTTGGTCATCTCGAACATGCTGACGGACTTCTTGCCGTTGAAGACGACCTTCAACTTGTCGTCGGCATTGATCTGGGTCTTCACCTTGGCGTCCTGGAGCTTATTCTTTTTGATATAGTCCCAGAGCTTCTTGGTGAGCTCGGTGCGGGGGAGGGGTTTGGCACCGACAACGGCCGCGAGGGCGTCATCAGGCTGAACCGGTTTCATGAAGGCAGCGTTGGGTTTGCGTTTGGCCATAGCGGGGATGGGCGTAGAGGCCGCGCGGCCGAAAGCAATAGCGATTTTCAGAGGTAAATTTGTCGTTTTCAGAGGGGGAAATTCGCACTTGCGCGCCTCGTCCCTCGGTGCTCCGGCGGCGGTTTCGCCCGCGCGAGGGCGCGCGGCGGTCGTTTCGTATCCGGTAGTCAACTACTCGTGAGCCGCGCCACCCGAGGCGAACTGCGCGTGAAGGCGCGCGTAGGCCCCGCCGCGCGCGAGCAATTCGGCGTGCGCGCCGCGCTCCACGACCTCGCCGCGGTCGAGCACGAGGATGAGGTCGGCCGCGCGGATCGTGCTGAGTCGGTGCGCGACGACGAGGCTCGTGCGTCCGCGCAGCAGCCGCGAGAGCGCCTCCTGGAGGCGCGCCTCGGTGAGCGAGTCGATCGCGCTCGTCGCTTCGTCGAGGATCACGAGGCGCGGGTCGGCGAGCCACGCGCGCGCGAAGCACACGAGTTGACGCTGACCGAGCGAGAGCCCGCCGCCGCGTTCGCCAACCTCGGTGGCGAGGCCCTTGGGCAACTGCTCCGGCAGGTCGGCGCAACCGAGCGCGGCCAGCGCGGCGCGCACCTCGGCCTCCGTCGCCTCGGGGCGCGCGAAGCGAATGTTGTCGAGCACGGTGCCGGTGAAGAGGAAGTTTTGCTGGGTCACGATGCCGAGCTGGCGGTGCAGCGAGCGCCCCGTGAGCGCGCGAATCTCGTGGCCGTCGATCAGGATCTCGCCGGCGTCGGGCAGGTAGAACTTCGTCGCGAGGTTGATGATCGAGCTCTTGCCGCTGCCGGTATGGCCGACGAGCGCGACGGTCTGCCCGGGCGCGGCGCGGAAGCTCACGTCGCGCAGCACGGGGCGGTCGGGCTCGTAGGCGAAGGTGACGTGGCGGAATTCCAAATCCACGCCGGAGGCTTGGCGTGGCACGGGCATCCCGCCCGTGGACTCGGGAGACATGGGCGGGACGCCCATGCCACTTTGAGCCACTGGCCGCTGCCGCGGATCTTTCAGGTCCGCGGCGTCCGGCGCGTCGGTCCACTCGGGCGCGCGGTCGATCAGCTTGAACACGCGCTCGGCGCCGGCCATCGCGACGAGGGCTTGGTTGTAGAGGTTGCCGAGGACGGTGATCGGGCCAAAGAAGAAGTTCGCGAAAAAGAAGAAGGTGATGAGCGCGCCGATCTCCATGTCGCCGTGAAACACGCGCCAGCCGCCGAGAAGCAGAAGCGCGGCGATGAAGAACTGGTTGTTGAGCTCGAGGATCGGGTTGAGCGTCGCCGAGGCGCGGGCCAGGTTCATGTTGTTGCGCGAGTGGTCGGCGAGCAGACGGCGGAAGAGGCCGGCGTTGGTCGCCTCGCGCACGAAGCCCTGCGTCACTCGGATGCCGTTGACCGATTCGGCGAGCGTCGCGGTGACGCGGCTGAAGCTCTCCTGCTGCGCGCGGGAGTAGCGCGAGAGGCGGTCGCGGAAATGCAGGTTCACTTTCCAGATCACCGGCGCCAGGCCGAGCACGACGAGAAACATGGCCCAATCGGTCCACAGCATGATGGCGGCGGCCGCGGCCATTTGCCCGATTTGCACGATGGAGACGAAGAACACGTCCTGGATGCCCGTGCGCAGCGCTTCGATGTCGGAGGTCATGCGCCCGAGGATGCGGCCGAGCTTGGTCTTGTGGAAAAACGCCATCGGCTGCCGTTGCACGCTGTCGAACAGATCGGCGCGCAGGCGATGCACCACGCGTTCGCCAAGCTCCTGCGCGTAGCGCATGCGGAAATGAAAGAGGCCTTCGGATAAGAGCGCGAGCAGGCCATAGCCGAGCACGGTCCACCAGAGGGCGGCGCGGTCGCCGCGCGCGACGGGCCCTGCGATGGCGGCGCTGAAAAGCCAGGTGAGCCCGGCGAGCTGCACCGCGCGGACGAGCGTGAGAAAAATCAGCCAGTTGCGCTGCCGGGCGAAGGGCCGCGTGTAGCCGAAGAGCCGGCGGATGAGCCCCCACTCGAGCGGGCGTTGCGCGGCCTCGTCGGCCTCGTCGGCGGAGCGTTGCACGACGGTGAGCGGGCCTTGCGGTAGCGGCAGGCCGTCGTTGCGCCGTTCGGGCGGCGGCTCGGGACGGAAGAAGGGCGCCTGGGTTTTCATGCGGCGGGCGCGGGCGCTGGCGTTTCCCCGGTTTCCTCAAGCTCGCGGCTGTCGACGAGCTGGAGCGCGGCGACGCTGCGGTAGGGGCCGGGCGCGCGCAGCAGCTCGGCGTGGGTGCCGCGTTGCACGATGCGGCCGTTTTCGAGCACGATGATGAAGTCGGCGCGGCGCAGCGTGCTCACGCGATGCGCGACGATGAAGGTGGTGCGGTCCTGGATCGCGCTTTCGAGCGCGGAGAAAATTTCGTGCTCGGTGCGCGCGTCGATCGCGGCGGTGGGATCGTCGAGCAGGAGAATCGAAGGCTCGAGGATGAGCGCGCGGGCCAGGGCGAGCCGCTGGCGTTGGCCGCCGGAGAGCGTGTTGCCGCCTTCGCCGAGGATCGTGTCGTAGCCTTGCGGCAGGGCGGTGATGAAGTCGTGGGCCTGGGCGATGCGCGCGGCGCGCTCGATCTGCTCGCGCGTGGCCTCGGGGTGACCGAAGGCGAGGTTGGCGGCGATGGTGTTGGAGAAGAGAAAACTTTCCTGAAACACGAGGCCGATGCGGCGGCGCAGATCCTCGACGCGGTAGCGGCGCACGTCCACGCCGTCGATCAGCACGCGGCCTTGCTGCGGATCGAAGAAGCGCGGCACGAGGCTCATGAGTGAGCTCTTGCCTGAGCCGGTGGCGCCGAGGATGGCGACGACGGCGCCGGCGGGAACGTGGAGATCGATGTCGTGCAGGACGGCGGGAGCCGTGGCGGAGTTGGATGCGGAGGTATAGCTGGAGCCGGCGGCTGCCTGCGCGGCGGAATGCCCGTAGGAGAACGACACGTTTTCGAAGCGCACTTCGCCGCGCAGGGTGGGGCAGGGGAGCGCGTCTGAGGCGTCGGTGACTTCGACGGGCGCGTGCGCCGGCAGGAGCCGCTCGGATGACCGACTTCCGCGTGGGCACCGGCTTCGACGCGCACGCGCTGCAGGACGGTGTGCCGCTCGTGCTCGGCGGCGTGCGCATCGACCACCCTCGCGGCCTC
>CBIHRE010000218.1:0-7822 GCA_966212385.1 uncultured Akkermansia sp.
GTCGAGGCCGCGGTCGCCGAGGCCCACGAGATCGGCAAGACGAAGGGTGGTGTCGCGAAGCTCGGGAGCGGCCTGCTCGGGGGCGTTGAACACGTTGATGCCGAGGCCGACGACGGCGGTGTCGGCGGAGTGGCGCTCCATGAGGATGCCGGCGAGCTTGCGGGATCCGACGAGGAGGTCGTTGGGCCAGCGGAGGCGGAGGCCGCGGACGCCGAGTTCCCGGAGGGCGTCGCAGAGCGCCCAACCGACGGCGAGGGGGAGCAGAGCCCACTGTTCCCGAGGGCCGGGGCAGGGAACGACGGCGGAGAGCCAGAGGCCGCCGCGGTCGGAGGTCCAGACGCGCCCCGTGCGTCCGCGTCCGGCGCTCTGGGTGTCGGCGCGGACGGCGTTCCACGCGGGAAGCGTGGCGGCGACGCGGTTGGTGGTGTCGACCTCGGGCATCACATCGAGCAGCCAGCCGCTGAAGGCGACCGGATCATCGACGGTGAGGAGGCCGGTCGGGTGCGGATCGAGGAGGGCGGTGTTCATGATGGGCGCGGGTCAGGGGTTTTTCCGGCGCTCTGGCGCAGTCGTCCGATAAAGCGCGGGTTGGGCGACGGTGTCTTCGCGTCGGCGCAAACGAGAAGGTCGTCGAATAGGCGGAGCGGATGAGTCAGCGGACGCGGTGTGAGGTGAAGATGTCACGGCGGCCTTCGCGGGCCCAGTCGACCGGGGCGGCGGAAGCCGAGGCGGCGGCGGTGGCGGGGAGGACCGAGGCGAGGCGGACGCGGCCCTTGAAGAGGTGGTGGACGGCGGCGGTGATCGCGGCGAGGTGGGAGGCGGGCACGCCGGCGACGAGCGGCTCGGTGGCGGCCACCGGGGCCGGAGGGGGAAGGGGCGCCACGGGGGGCGGCGGAACGGGAGCGGGGATCGGCGCGGGAGCAGGGGCCGCCGCGAGGGCAGCCGGGGCGGCGGCCACGCCGGGCGTTGGTGCGAGCGTCGGCGCGGCGGCGGATGCGGGCCGCTCTTCGGGTGCGGACTGCGGCGCGCGGAGCTTGCGCGCGAGGTCGATCGCAAACCAGGCGCAGCCGAGCGCGAGGAAGAGAGTGAGGAGCAGTTCCTGCAGGAGGTTTAGCGGGTGGGACATGGGAAAGTCGTTGAGCGGATCAGGCGCGCGGGCTTGCGGAGATCGTGGGCGTGGGAGAGGGAGCGGAGGCGGCGTTTTCGATGCGAAGGCGGATGCCCCGGGCGATCACGAGCAGGCCCGAGATCGCGACGAGCTGGCCGGCCAGGGCGAGAACGGCGCGCGGCTGCGCGGAAAACGACGGGGCGACGAGACGGGCCAGGGCGACGCCGGCGGCGGCGAGCGCGAGGCCGGAGATCCAGTGGCGGGCGGAGGCGTGGAAAACGGGGCTCATTTGGTGATCAGCGGGATGACGGTGACGTAGATGCCGGTCAGGATGGCGGTGGTGATGACACCGCAGATATTCGCGCCCAGGGCCTCGGGGAGAATGATCGCGTCAGGCGTGACGAGGGAGACTTCCTTCTGGGCGACCTTGGCGGTGCTGGGCACGCAGCTCACGCCGGCGATGCCGATCACCGGATTGATTTTTCTGCCGCTGAAAAAGTAGGCCGCATAGCCGCCGAGGATGCCGCCCACGGCGGAAAGCAGGAGCGCGATGATGCCGAGCACGAGGAGGATGAGGACCTTGGGATCTAGGATGGTCGAGGCCTCGCACAGCACGCCAAGGAGCAGGCCGAGGAACATGGTGGCGCCGTAGAGGACCGGGCCGTCGATCACGGCCATGAAGTATTTGAGGCCGGCCTCGCGCACGGCCACGCCGACGAAGAGGCTGAGAAAAAGCGGGGCGGCGGAGGGGAAAAGCAGGCAAAGCACGGCGCAACCGACGACGGCGAAGGCGAGTTTTTCGTCGGAGGTCACCCGGATGACCGGCTTGGGCGGCATCTTGAGGCCGCGGAGCTTGGCCGGAACCAGCAGACGGATCAGGTAGGGATAGCCTCCGTAGGTGAGCCCCAAATACAGGTAGGCGACGACGGTGATCGGGACGAAGAGATGCTTCGCCAACGTGAGCGAGGTGAAGAGCACCATGGGGCCGTCGGCGCCGCCGACCATCGCGATGGAGGCGGCCTCCTTGTAATCCAGGCCGAGGGCGACGGCGATGGGGAAGGTGAGGATGGTTCCGAGCTCGGCGGAGAGCGCGAGGAACATGCTGAGGAAGGGGCGGGCCAGGACGAAGCCCACGTCGAGAAGCACCCCGATTCCCATGAACACGAAGCAGGCGATGAGGCCGTTACTGAAGGCGAAGGTGTAGACAGGCTGCAGGAAATCGACCTGCATGAGATACATCAGGCTGTCGGTTTTTTCGACGAGGGGCGCCATGAACAAGGTGCCGGGCGCGTGGCCGGCGGCGGCCTGCTCGGCGAGCTGCGCGGCCACTGCGGGATCGGGGTGCGCGGCGCTGCCGGCGACGATGTGGCCGGCGGTGACCGGATCGAGGAAGAGCACGCCGGCGTTCACCGCGATCATGCCGAGTCCCATCGGGATCATGAGGAGGGGCTCGAGCACGCCTTTTTTCCCGAAGTAGACGAGCGCGGCGCCGAGGAACATGAGCCCCAGTCGGCCCAGGAGAATGGTCGGCCCGGCGTCGATGAGCGAGGTGATGCCCTGGAATAGGTCCAGGATGTGGAAGCCGTTCATGGTGAGTGTGGCGGGCCGGGGCGGGGGCGCTGGGCGTCAGCGGGAGAAGCGGCGGACGACCACGAAGAGCGTCTGGATAAGCGCCGCGACAAAGAGCGCGATGACGGCGGCGATGCCGTAGACGGTGAGGGCGATCTGGATGGCGGCTTTCATCGGCAGGGAAAAAGGGGCGGGGGAGTGAGCGCGGTGGCGCCGCCCGGGGCGCGGGCGGCGGGACGTTTATCGCGTTTATGCGAGGCGCAGGAGAGGGGCGCCTTCCTCGACGCCGTCGCCGGCGTTGACGAGGATGGCGGAGACGGTGCCGGCTCGGGGCGCGTAGATGTAGGTGTTCATTTTCATCGCTTCGACGGTCGCGACCTGCGCGCCCTCGGCGACCGCCTGGCCGACTTTGACGTCGATGGAGACGACTTTGCCCGCGAGCGGGCTCGGGATGTCGCCGGCCCCGGCGGCGGCCGGTGCGGCAGGCTTGGAGGCCGCGGGAGCGGTGGCAGGTGCGGCGACAGGCGCGAGGGCGGCGGGAGCGGCCACGGGCGCGGGGGAGGCGGCCGGAGCGGGCGCAGGTGCGCCGGACTCGTCGAGCAACTCGACGAGCACTTCGTAGACCTTACTTTCGACGGTAACGCGGAGTTTTTTCATGTGGGAAAGAGGGATCGGGTTAACGGACTTTATGGGACGAGTAGATCTGGCGCCGGCCTTCGTGTGACCACTCCTGCATGAGGGCCTCGATCGAGGGCATGCGAATGGGAGCGGCCGCGGCGCGGCGGATGGAGGCGACCCGGGCCTGACCGCCGAAGATCTCGGCCACGGCGGCAAGGATGACGGGGACCGCCTCGGCCGAAACATCCCCGCCCACGTCGGGGGCGAGGCGTCGAACCGAGGCGGGAGAGCCGATCGCGGCCACCACGACGGGGACCGGGGCCGGGCTCGGATGCGTGGCGGCCAGCCAGCGCCCGAGCAGGGCGACGAAGACGAGCAGGACGGCGATCGCGACCAACACCGCCGCCAGCGCGAGGCCGATATGCCCGAAGAGCGGCTGGCCGGCCTGATGAGGCGCGGCGGCGGCGAGGGTAAGCATGAGCGCGGGGGACATGGGGCGGGCGAGATTTGGTCGTGACTGCGTTTTTTGGCCTCAGAGCGGGATGTTGCCGTGTTTCTTGGGTGGGCGAGTCTCGCGCTTGGAGAGCGTGTTGCGCAGGGCGAGCGCGACGATCGAACGCGTCTCGGCGGGCTCGATCACGTCGGTGATCATGCCCTTGCTCGCGGCCTCGTAGGGCGAGGCGAACTTCTCGCGGTAGTCCGCGGCGAGCTCGGCGGCCTTCTTCTTCGGGTCCTCGGCTGCAGCGATCTCGCGCTTGAAGAGCACGTTGACCGCGCCCTCGGCGCCCATGACGGCGATCTCGGCGCAGGGCCAGGCGTAGACGAGGTCAGCACCCATGTCCTTCGAGCACATGGCGAGGTAGGCGCCGCCGTAGCTCTTGCGCATGATGACAGTGATCTTCGGCACGGTGGCCGCGGCGTAGGCGAAGAGCATCTTGGCTCCGTGGCGGATGATGCCGCCGCGTTCCTGGGCGAGGCCGGGCATGAAGCCGGGGATGTCGACCAGGGTGACGAGCGGGATGTTGAAGCAGTTGCAGAAGCGGATGAAGCGCGCGCCCTTGTCGGACGAGTCGATGTCGAGCGTGCCGGCCTTGACCATGGGCTGGTTGGCCACGATGCCGACGACAAGACCCTGTATCCGGGAGAAACCTACGACGATGTTGCGGGCCCAGTCTCGCTGGACCTCGAGGAAGTCCGCGTTGTCGACGAGGCGATTGATGACCTGGTAGACGTCGAGCGGCGCCTTCGGGTCGGCAGGAACGAGATCGTTCATGCCGGGGTCGCGATCGAGCGTCAGGTTCGGCACCGGGCGATGCGGCGGATCCATGACGTTGTTGGCCGGGAGGAAGGAAAGCAGGCGCTGGGTGAGCGCGAGGGCGCCGGGGGCGTCCTCGGTGACGAAGTGGATGTTTCCGGAGACGGAGGCGTGGGCGGCGGCGCTGCCGACCTCGTCCATGGTGACGGTGGCGCCGGTGGCGGCCTTGATGACGTCGGGCCCGCAGATGAACATCTGCGAGTTTTTCTTCGTCATGATGATGAAGTCGGTGAGGGCGGGGGAGTAGGCCGCGCCGCCGGCGCAGGGGCCGGCGATAACCGAGATCTGCGGCACGACGCCGGAGAGGAGGACGTTGTGGAAGAAGACCTGGCCGTAGCCGGAGAGGGAGTCGTCGCCCTCCTGGATGCGGGCGCCGCCGGAGTCGTTCACGCCGATGACGGGAATGCCCGACTGCTGGGCGTATTCCATCAACTGGCAGATCTTCTGCGCGTGGATGCGGCCGACGGCGCCGCCGCCGACGGTGAAGTCCTGGGCGAAGGCGGCCACGGGGCGTCCGTCGATGTAGCCGACGCCGGTGATGACGCCGTCGCAGGGCATCGGCTTGTCCTCGAGCCCGAAGTGGTGGCAGTCGTGCTGGGCATGGAGGCCGAACTCCATGAAGGTGCCCGGCTGGAAGAGGAGCTCGAGGCGCTCGCGCGCGGTGGTGAGGCCTTTCTTTTTTCGCTCGGCGAGCTTTTCGGCGCCGCCGCCGAGCATGGCGGTCTGGCGCCGCTCGGCGAGCTTCTGGAGGAGTTCGGGTGCGATAGGCATGGCGTTAGGGGGTGTGGTGAGAGGTTGATCGGGCCGTCGTGGAGCGCGGGGTTCAGGCCTTCGGGGCGCAGAACTCGGTGAGGACGCCGAAGCTCGATTTCGGGTGGAGGAAGGCGACCAGCTTGCCGGCGGCCCCTTCGAACGGCACCTCGTGGATCAGGCGGACGCCGGCGCCGGAGGCCTGCTTCAGCTGGGCGTTGATGTCGGTGCTCGCGAAGGCGATGTGGTGGACGCCTTCGCCGTTTTTCTCGATGAACTTGGCCACCGGGCTTTCGGGCGACATGGGCTCGAGCAGCTCGAGGTGGACTTCGCCGACATCGAGGAAGGCGGTGCGGACGCCCTGGGAGGGAACCTCCTCGCGGTGCGCGCATTTGAGGCCGAGGGCCTTTTCGTAGTAGGGCAGGGTGGCTTCGATGGAGCGGACCGCGATGCCGAGGTGGTCGATGCGAGTGATCATGGCGGGGAGGTGTCGGTGTCGACGGGCGACAAAATACGCGAAGCGGGGCGGGACGGCTTCGCGGGCTTTGGTTAAAGACCCGCGCTTCTTGCACAAAATCCGCGCAGCCGTCTTCCGGCGCATAGCGTATTATGCGCGGCACTACCGGGGCATCGGGCTCCGGCCCCAACTTCCTCACCATGTCAAAAACCGCACACACAACCTTGCCGGAGGCGGAGGCGCTGGAGTCGGCGCTCGCCACCTGGCGAAAGACCGTCGAGGCCGAGCTGAAGGGCGCCCCCTTCGAAAAGAAGCTGCTCACGAAGACCTTCGAGGGAATCACCTTGAAGCCGCTCTACACCCGCGCGGATCTGGCCGGCCGCGAGGCCCATCTCGCCGCGCTGGCGAAGGCCCCGGGCGAAGCGCCCTTCCTGCGTGGCGCACGCGCGGGCGGCTACTCCTCGGAGAGCTGGGATGTGGCGCAGGAAATCGCCGCCGCCACCGCCGCCGAATTCAACGCCAAGTTGCGCGAGGATCTGATGGGCGGGCAGAACGCCGCCGTGCTCCGCATGGACACGCCGGCGCGCCCCGAGGGGCTTCCTTTGGAGGCGCCCGGCACCTTGGAGACCGCGCTCAAGGACGTGGATCTCGCCGCGATTCCGGTGCACATCAACGCCGGCGTCGACGCGACCAAGGTCTCCGCCCATTTCATCGCCCTCGCCGCCTTGCGCGGCACCGATGGGTCCGCCCTTCGGGGTTCGCTGACCGCCGATCCGCTCAACGTCTGGGCGGCGGCCGCTTCGCTGCCGGGCTCGCTGCCCGCCGCCTACGAGGCGCTCGCCGCCTGGACGAAGCGCGCCTCCGTAGTGGCTCCTTCCTTACGCACGGTCGGCGTCGACGCTCGTCTCTGGGCCGAGGCCGGTGGCAGCGCCGTGCTCGAGCTCGCCTGCGCGCTCGCCTCCGTCGTCGAATACATCCGCGAACTTCGCGACCGCGGCGTGCCGATCGAGATCATCGTGCCCCGCCTGCGGGTCACCTTTGGCGCCGGTCCGCAGTTCTTCATGGAGACCGCGAAATTTCGCGCCTGGCGTCCGCTCCTCGTCCGCGCCGTGGTCGCCCTCGGCGGCAAGGCCGAGCTCGCCGCGCAGGCCGCGGTCAACGCCGCCACCACGCGCTGGGACAAGACCCGGCTCGATCCGCACGTGAACATGCTGCGGGCCACCACCGAGGCGTTTTCCGCGGTGCTCGGCGGGGTCGATTCGCTCCACGTCGCCCCCTTCGACTCGCTCGACGGCATCGGCGGCGGCGATTCCTTCTCGCGCCGCATCGCGCGTAACGTCCACGCGCTCCTCGCCGAGGAATTCGGCGCCACGGCGCCGGTCGATCCCGCCGGCGGCTCTTGGTGTGTCGAGAGCCTCACCGACGATCTTGCGCGCCTCGCCTGGGCTCAGTTCCAGCAGATCGAGGCCGCGGGCGGTTTCGCCGCCGCGCTCCGCGTCGGCTTGCCGCAGAAGCTCGCCTCCGCCACCGCCAAGGAAAAGGCGCAGTCGGTCGGCACCCGTCGCCTCGGTGTCATCGGCACGAACCTCTTCCCGAACCTCAAGGAGACCCCGCTCGCCCCGCTCGCGAAGCGTCCCGTCACCGGCGCCTGGTCCGCCGAGCGCATCGAGCCCGCCGTCTGCTTCCGCGCCTCCGCCTCCTTCGAGAAAATGCGCGACGCCAGCGCCGACTACGCCAAGCGCACCGGCAAACGCCCGCGCGTTTTCCTCGCGAAGATGGGCCCGGTCATCCAGCACAAGGCCCGCGCCGACTTCTCGACGGGCTTTTTCGCCCCGGGCGGTTTCGAGATGGTCGCCAAGCAGGCCTTCACCAGCGCCGCCGAGGCCGCCCAGTCCGCCGCGGAATCCGGTGCCGAAGTCGCAGTGCTCTGCTCGACCGACGAAACCTACCCGGAACTCGCGCCCGCCTTCGCCCAGGCGCTGACGGCCGCCAAACCCGCCGTCTC
>CBIHRE010000219.1:0-7767 GCA_966212385.1 uncultured Akkermansia sp.
CGGCCCCGTGGGGCCGGCCTTGTCGCGTTGAGATGTTCGACCGCGAATGGATCAGCGCGTCAAGCCGTCGATCCAGTGGCTGTTCTGGTTTCGATAGGCCTTCATGCCTTCCTCGCCAAGCACGCCGACCAGCTCCGACTTCACCTGCTCCGCCAGCACCTTCAGCGATTCCTTTCGATCCGCATCGCTGAGCGATTTGTCCGAACGGATCTTTCGCGCCGCCTCGTCGGTTTCCTTGTGTAGCCCGAGGACCTTGTCCGCCGAGCCCTTCGGGAGCTCAAGACGGTATTCGAGGTTGGAGAGAGTGCCGAACTCATAGCTTGTCGCCTTGTCGTAATCGGCCGCGCGCGTCGGCCCGAGCACCTCGGCGATCTGTTTCTTCATCGCCCGCTCCGCCTCGCTGCGCTTCTGCCAATCGGTGTTGCCGCCGAAGTTGGAAGGCCAGGCCTCGTTGAACGCCTCCTGCAACTTGAGGATCTTTCTGAATTCCTCGTCCGTCGGCGCCATGTAGGCGAGCTGGGCGCGCAGATTCTGGGCTGTCTCGGAACGCTGCATGCTCCAGGCTTCCAACTCCTCGGGCGTGAGCAGGGCGGCGAGGTCTTTTTTGAATTCCGCGTCGATGTATTTGAGCCGCTCGGTATCGCGGTCGAGCATCATGCCCGAGGCTTCCGTATGGACCTGCGAACGCATCTCCTGGCGGTCCGCCTCGAGGCGCGCGAGTTGCTCGGACTTTTCCGCGGAGAGCCCCGGGACTTTTCTTCCGAAATTGAAAAACGAGCTTCGATCAACACCGGCCGCCCGGGCCTCTTCGCTGAGCTTCTTTTGGATCTCCTGCATCTTGCGCTGAGCTTCGCGCTGCGCGTCGGTCCGGGCATAGCCGCCGCCCCACATGAGAAAGTTCATGCCATCTCCGCCCAGTTCTTCGTAGGCCTTCTTGAACTTTTTCATCACCACCGCCTGAGCGATCAGGTTGACGGTATCCTCGGACATGCCGGCGGCGCGCAGCCGGGCGACGCCCGCGCTCAAATCTCCGTCGACTAGTTGCCGGAACAACTCGGGAAGCGCTCGGGCGACCTCGGGAGAAAGCGTGCCGGAGGCGTCGCCCGTCGCCGTGGTGGTCGCAGCCGCCGCGAGCGGCGTTGTGGTCGCGCCGGCATGCGGGGAGACCGCCGCAGGACCTGCCGCGGACAAATCGTTCGATTTGGAATACCAAACAAAAGCCAGGCCAAGATTGGCGGCGACGGAGACTCCGAAAAGCAGGGGCGGGATGCGCATGGGGTGCTTGGATGTTACCCGCCATCTGTAAGGGAAATCGTTAGCAACGGAAGAATTACCCGGCGGATTCCCCAAAAACAGAGGCACGGTCCCCGCCTCGGACCTCCGAACCTTACTTTAAATATCATCTGGTCCGTGCAGCCACGATGCGCGGCTCGACGCGCGGCGAACGAACGTGAAGATCCCGGGTTCGGCGCATCATCCGCGTGTTGTCGTCCGCCATCCATGAGCTCATCGCATCGCATCCTTCCCGGTCTCGTCTCCGTGACCTTTCGCAAGCTCTCGCCCGCCGAGATCGTCGCGCTTGTCCGCCGCGCCGGCCTGAGCGGCATCGAATGGGGCGGCGACATCCACGCGCCGCATGGCGACGTCGCGCGCGCCCATGAAGTCCGCCAGCGCACGCTCGATGCCGGTCTCCGCGTCGCCGCCTACGGCAGCTACTACCGCGCGGGCGGCGGCAATCCCGACAACCCCGACTTCGCCCGCGTTCTCGAAAGCGCCGTCGCTCTCGGCGCGCCCACGATCCGGGTCTGGCCGGGCGGAACCGGGTCCGCCAAACTGGACGCCGGTGGCCGCAAACGCATCGTCGACGATCTTCTCCGCATCGCGGATCTGGCCGGCCAGGCCGGCCTGAGCATCTCCACCGAATTTCACGACGGCACGCTCACCGACACCAACGACTCCGCGCGGCGCCTCCTCGCCGAGGCCCCGCACCCGAGTCTCTTCACCTACTGGCAACCGCACAACGGCGAGCCGACCCCCGAATGCGTCGAGGGCCTGCGCGCCGTGCTGCCGCGCGTGAGCAACATCCACGTCTTCCACTGGTGGCCGACGGCCGCGCAACGCCACCCGCTCGCCGATGGCTCCGCGCGCTGGGCCGAGTTCTGGCGGGAACTCGCCACTCTAAAAGGCGAACGCTTCGCCCTCCTCGAGTTTGTGCGCGACGACGCGGAATCGGCCTTCCTCGAAGACGCCGCCACGCTCCGGTCCTGGCTCTCCGCTTCGCCCGCGTCCGCCTAAGGAGCCGGGTGCCGCGGCGGCATGCTCTTTCCATCCACCCAGCGTCCCTCGACGAGGATGCGTCGCTGGTATCGAGGCGGCCCTTTTTCGTTGTCCAAGATCAAACCCGCCAGCGTGCTGACCGCCACGCGGCCGATCTCGGTCGAATTTTGGTCCGCCCCCGCATCGAAGTTTCCGTCCCACACGCTGGTCGCCGCCACCGCCAGATCCTCCGGCACCCGCACGCCCAGCTCATCCAGCAAGGAACGCAAAACGGGGGAAGTCGTCACCACCGCGTCCGGTTTTTGCGAACGCAACCACGCGCGCAGCTCTTTGGCTTGCCGGCGAAGGTCCGGGGACAGCAGGAGCGGCTCCAAGCGCCGCGTCCTCGGCTGGGTCCGCATCTGCGCGCTCAGATAGCCCTCGCGGAAGTGGCCCTCGGTGTTGTCTTCAAAGCCCGCGTCGCTCACGTAGCCGATGCGGCGGTAACCAAACTCGCGCGCCTTCTCGTAAGCCAAGCGCGCGCAGTGGCTCTGGTCGCTCGTCACCGAGTGGACCGGCAACGTGCTCGCCGACACCCCGAAACGCACAAGCGGAAACCGGCTCCAATCAAAGTCGGGGATATCCACGCCATGCCGATGCGGCGGGATCAAGAGCCCTCGCACCCCGCGCGTTTCCAAAATCGTCTGCAAGCGTCCGCCAGGCTTGCCCGAGGGCCAGCGAAACTCCTCGAGGCTATACCCCATGCGCTCGGCGGCCGCCTTGGCCCCCTGCCAATAGCTGTCGAACTCCTTGAACTCGCGCAGCTCCTCCGGACGGCTCCACTGGTTTATCCAACCCAGACAAGCGCGGATCATCGTGCCACGTCGCCCCCTCCGATACGCGAGTAGCGAGGCCAGCATCGGGTCCGGCCGATAGCCGAGCTTCTCCGCCATCGCCTTCACCTCGCGCCTCCGCGCCTCGGAAACCCGCGGCGAGTCCCGTAGCGCGAGGGAAACCGCCACATGCGAGATACCGAGCGCGCCGGCTATGTCGCGCAGGGTGGGACGAGGATTCGAGGCGGATGACATCTGCCGCCATTCAACGCGATCGCGCCCCCGCGAAAACCGCAAAACGCCAAGTCGGAATCGATGCGCTCCCCGCACGGCCCGGGCCGCGGCGCGAGGTCGCGTCGAGTCCCGCGCCTCAACGCAGCTCGAAAAACTCGAAGTCCGCGGCCGCCAGCTGCCCGGCGACATCGCGACAAGCGATGCCCATCATCGCCCCGGTGAAATGGAGCGCCGAGCCGTAGTCGTCGGAGACCTTGCTCGCATCAAAAACGCCGCCGACCTGTGTCCAAACCTCTCCGTCCGGCGAAGCGAGAAAGCGCAGCTCCGCGTCGTCGATCTCCGCGCGCAGCCACACCGCCTCCGGCCAGTCACCGATCGGCAAACGCGCCTCGATCGGTTCCGCGTAGGCAAAGTCGTCGCTTAGTTGCACCGCCACGACGCGACCGTGCTTTTCGTCATGGGTGACGTTGAGCGCGTAATTCGTCCGGATGTCATACCAGAACACGAGTCCGGCGAACTGCGTGTAGCGGGTCGGCATGAACTCGACCCGCGTCGTCGCCACGGAGCGCGTTTTCTCCAGCCTCCGCGCCAGCAAACTCTGCTCGTGCAGCGAATGCGGCGACTCTCCGCCCGCCATCCGCAGCCAACCCGGCCGGGCGGAAAACGACACCCAGCTTTCGTCGACCGGTCGCCGCAGCGACTGCCAGCGCGGGTCGAGCGATTCCCTTCCGACAAACTCCGTGCGCCTCGGCAACTCCGCCCAAGGATGCGGGACCAGTCCCGCCGGAGCGGGAGCCTCCACCGCGGGCAAGACCCCGCCCTGCGCGAGCCGCAGCCAGGCATCATCGGACCACACCACGCGTTGCAGCGCGGTTTCGCGCCCGAGCACGCAGCGATCGCCCGCGTGCGCCGCGGCGCTCGCGGTTTTGTCGGGCGAACCGACGTTCGCCGCCGCGCCGGTGCGAAGCGGCCGGCTGCAAAGATGCGCCAGCCACCATTCCCCCGTCTGCGTCTGCACGAGCTCGCCGTGCCCCGCTTTTTGCAGCGGGTGGTCCGGCGCATGGCGCGTGGTCAGCACCGCCTCCGCCGGATCGAGTTCGTAGGGCCCCGTGAGCGAGCGGGCGCGCGCCATCGATATGCCGTGATTCCACCCCGTCCCGCCCTCCGCCAACATCAGGTAATAGTATCCATTTACCTTATACAGATTGGGACCCTCGCAGAGGATGTTCTCCTTTCGCAGGAGCTCGTGCACCGGCCCGACCAGGCGACGCGCCGCCGGATCATACTCCTGCGCGACTATCCCGGCGAAACGGTGCCGCCCCGGGCGAAAGTCCCACTGCATGTTGCAGAGCCACTTGCGCCCGTCGTCGTCGTGAAACAGCGAAGGATCGAAGCCGATCGAGTCCAATTTGACGGGCTCCGACCACGGCCCCTCGATGCGTTCCGCCGTGACAAGAAAGACATGCGGGTCCTTGAACGGGCGCCCCATCCCCGTGGTCACCACGTTGGTGTAGATCAGCCAAAACAGACCGTCCGCATGACTGAGCGAGGGCGCCCAGGATCCGGCCGAACACGCCACCCCGCGCAGATCGAGCTGCGAGCGCCGCGTCAGCGCATGACCGACCGGCCGCCAATTCACCAAATCGCGCGAGTGATGCAGCGCTACGCCGGGAAACCACTCGAAGGTCGAGGTCGCCAGATAGTAGTCGTCGCCCACCCGGCAAATCGACGGGTCCGGGCGAAAGCCCGGCAGGACGGGGTTGCGCAGAAGGTTGGGTTGCGTGGCGACGGACGAGGACATGCGAAAAGGAGTATGCAGCGTCGCGTCCGCCTTTGCACCCAGCAAAGCCCGGAGCGATTTCCCTGTTAACCGCCTTGCGCCCCGCCAAGCAACCGCGAGCTTAACAGGGAAACCAGACGGGGCATTTACCGCTTCCTCCCCTGGGCGTAGACAGGCTCGTTTCGCAGGCATTAGCCGCCCCCGCATCGCATGAGCGCCACTCCTACCCCGAAGCCCTACACCGCCCCATCCCGCCAGATCTGGGCCTGGGGCATCGGCGCCGTCGCCAATCACATTCTCATCTGCACCTACGGGCAGGCGAACAACATCTTCACCATCGGCTTCGGCATCAAAGCCTCTCTCGTGAGCCTCGCCATGGTCCTGCCGAGGCTGATCGACGGCCTCACTGATCCCGTCCTCGGACACCTCTCCGACAACACCCACACTCGCTGGGGCAGGCGCAAGCCCTTCCTCGTCGTCGGCGCCAGCATCGCGGCCCTCGCTCTTTTCGCGCTCTGGTGGGCGGATCGGTCTTGGACCAACACCGCCCAACTCGTCTACCTCTTCTCCTTCGGCACCCTGTTCTACTGCGCCTGGGGCCTCTATTCGATGTCGTGGAACGCCATCGGCTACGAACTCACCGACGATTACCACGAACGCTCCAAGGTCTCCGCCATCGGCAGTCTCTTCCTCGGCCTCGTCTTGCTCGGCAACAGTTGGACCTTCTGGCTGACCCTCCGCCCCATCTTCGTCCACGGCGTCGGCGCCACGTTTCGCGACTTCATCGATGCCGGCCTCGACTGGGAACGATTCACCGCCGTCTGGCGCCATGCTTTCTACACCGTCCAAGGCGCGCCCACCAACGCGATCAATGGCATCCGATGGATCTCCGGCATCGTCGGCATCATCGCACTCGCAGCCACCTTCTTCGCGGTCCGCTACTGCAAGGAACGCTTTCAGAACGCGCCTTCCGCCAAACACAAAGTCGCCATTATCCCGGCCATCCGAGCGACATTCAAAAACGCACCTTTCCGCAGCCTGGTCCTCATCAAAATTTGCCAGACCCTAGGTGAACGCGCCGCCGCCGCCCTCCTCGTTCCCTACATCGCGATTTATTACGTCTGCCAAGGCGACCAGAGCCTCGGCACCAAAATCACCGGCATCGGAGCCACCTTCGGCAGCATCTGGATTTTCGCTATGATCCCGCTCATCAAGCCGGTCAGCAAATTGATCGGGAAAAAAGGCGGCCTCATCCTCGGCGCCGGCGGCGGTCTCTTCGCCGCCCTCGTCATCCCATTCACCTACACCCCGGCCCATCCCTACTGGATGCTGCTTCCCACGCTCGTCACGATCACCTTGCTTTCCATCAGCAACACCATCGTCAACGCGATCATGCCCGACATCTGCGACGTGGACGAACTCGAGACCGGCCAGCGCCGCGAAGGCCTGTTCACCGCCGTGATGGGTTTCGTGCAAAAGATCGAGATATCCCTGTGTATCTTGCTCGTCGGTTATATCCTCGACTGGGTCGGCTTCGACGGCTCGCGCGCCACCCAGCCGGCCGAAGTGCTCGACCGCCTCTATTGGCTCTCGGTCATCCCCAACATCATTTTCACCTCGCTCTGCTTCATCCTGGCCCTGCGTTTCCCCCTCACCGAAGCGATGATGACCGAGGTTCGCAAAAAGCTCGATAAACGCCATCAGGCGGCCGCATCCGCCGCCACCACGGTCGACGCCTCCGAGCCCGACGGCCAGCCCCTGTCCGCCGCCTGATTCGAGACGCTTCTCCATCTTCATGTCCCTGTCCGTTCTTTCCACCTGGACGGTGGCCGACACGCTTGTCCGCTACCTTCACGATCCCGCCACCGGAGCCGTCACGCTCCAGCTCGTCCCGGCCGCGCTGCTGGATAAACTCGCCAAACGACGCGCCACTCTGGCCGGCGAGTTCTACATCGACTCCGGCCCCGAGCCCGTTCCGCCGCTCGCCACCGTGCCCGACCCCTTGGTGCATGTGAAACGTGTCGGCGACAGCTACCCCGGCGCCTTCGCGCAGGGCCACACGCTCCGCTCCGCTCCCGCCAACGCCCATTTTCGCTTCGCCGGGCAACATCACACCCAGGAAGGCGACCGGCACCAAGTCCTCACGCACCTTGCCGACGCAGGCCGCCGCCACCGTATCGAGCACCGTCTCTCGTGGCACGAAGGCGACGCTGCGGTTTCGGTGGAGTCGGCCTTCATCAACGACGGCGTCGAGCCCGTCACCCTTGAGCTGCTCACCAGTTTTTCTCTCGGCGGGCTCACGCCCTTCGCCATCGCCGACGCCCCCGGGCGACTGCGCGTTCACCGCTTCCGTTCCGCCTGGAGCGCCGAAGGTCGCCTTGTCGCGGAGTCGATCGAGCAGCTCCACCTTGAACGCTCCTGGTCCGGCGCCGGCCTCTTCAGCGAGCGCTTTGGACAGGTCGGCACGATGCCCGTGCGTCGTTGGTTTCCCTTCGTCGCCATCGAAGACGCCGAAGCCGGCGTGGTCTGGGCCGCACAACTCGCCTGGGCCGGCTCCTGGCAGATCGAGGTCGCCCGCCAAAACGACGACATCTGCCTCTCCGGCGGACTCGCCGACCCGCCGGCGGACCCCCCGCGGGGGCGGGCGGGCGCCGGCGGCATGGG
>CBIHRE010000220.1:0-7760 GCA_966212385.1 uncultured Akkermansia sp.
AGGTCGCCTTCGGCGGATTCACCCTCTCTCGGCTTCACGGGGCTAGACATACAAGCACACAGATTTCCACCGATGTCCGGCTTCCTGTGTTTCGGGGGAGGCTCGTCTGCGATGGCGGAGCGTGCGGTGCCGGAGGGCGCGGCGCAAAAAAAGGCCGCCCGATGAGGGCGGCCTTGGTGGGTAGGGTGGTTGCGCGGATGACTTCAGATTCAAAACCAGAAGAGGGGGCTGCCAGGCGCTCCCTCTTTGGAATACACGTCGGGGCCGGGCTGTAAGGACAGCACCCATTTGCGCCACTTGACGTGACCGTCCACATAGCCGGAGTGCCCGCCGGAAGGCATGCGGCCATCCATGTGGTTGCTCACGTTTGTCCCGAGTCCACCGATTGTTACGTTTGTGAAGCTGGCGGGTGAAATTCCTTGGGAAATCACCGCGTCGACGACCAGGAGACGCTGGCTGGGGGAGATCTTGATCGTTTCGGTGCCGACGCGTGCGTCGTAGGTATCCTGTATTCTTTTGTTTACCCAGGGGGCTTGGATTTGCGCCGTGCCTTCGATCAGCATGATGTAATTGGACACGGCATAGTTGTTCGGGGAAAAGTTATACAACCGCTCCACGCCCCCGTTGGCTTCCGCCATGTTGGACGACGGACAATAAAGCACTTCACGACCGGCGGCGCCGACCAGATCTTTTACCACCGAGTGCATGGCATCCCAGGCCCAGCTCGCCCCGGTTTCGGCTCCGGTGGTCGGGTTGACATTCACGTTTTTGGGGAATCTCAGCCCCTTGGTCTGATTCGCTTGGCTGATGAGCGACAGCGTGATCTGTCGCACATTGCTCATGCATTTGGCGCGCTTGGCGTGATCCCGGACCTTGCTGACGGTGGGGATAAGAATGGCGGCCAAGATTCCGATGATCGCGATCACGGTAAGCAGCTCGATCAGCGTGAAGCCGCGCGGGGCGGCCGATTTCGGGGTAGTCATGTGTGAAACGAGGAGGAGAGGACGTGCGCGAGAGTCTTCGCGGTCTCGCCTGTTTGGCGGGGGCGGGGGGCCTGTGCGGCGATGACGAGGCGCAATGTGCGCGTCGTGGCGCGCGGTCTCCAGTTTGTCGGAGAGCTAACATTTGACCGGTCCTCCCGCCCGCCATGCCACGGTCGTATCCAGCGAGTGGTTACGAGATTTCTCCCCTGCCCGGCGGAGGCCGGGGCCGGCGCGGAGCCGGGGCCGGCTCAGGGCGCCCTCGGGCTTTCGCGCGGGCCCAGGTAGACGGGGATGCTTCCGGAGAAGCCGAGCGCGAGGCGCTGGAGCACGATTCCGGGGTCGACGAACCATACCTTGATCGTGTGGCGGCCGGGCGAGATCCCGCGCAGCGGGACGGCGACCTGGTTGACGCCGTCCGAGACCATGCGCTCCCACGCCGCGCCCGAGCGGTCCGCAAGCAGGTCGACTATTTGCGGTGCGCCCGCATCCAGCGAGACGGCGAGGCGCAGGCCGCGGCCGGGCGTATAGGCTTGCGTGGGCGAGACGACGAGGGTCAGACGGGCGTCTCCCGCGGACTCGACCCATATCGGATACTCCAGCCGGGGGGTGGCGCCGCCCGGGCGCTCGACGGAGGGGGCGGTCGTCGGGAAAAGCGTCATTCCTCCGAGCGTCCGGCCGTGGTTCTCAAGCACCTGCCAGGTCGTGCTCGCATCGCCCGTGGCGTTGGCGAAGTGGATCGCTTCGATGGCGATCCGTTTGTCCAACTCGACATGGGCCCCGCTTGCCGCCGCGGCTTGGGAGCCGGACGGTTTGATCGCGGGGACCTCGATTCGAACCGGCTCGCCGGCGGCGGGGCGGACGGTCATGCGGCCGATGGTCGTTCCCTCGGGCGCCCGGGACCAGTCGGCGGAGACTTCCACGCGGATATCCTTGGACTCGAGCGTGCCTTCGGTGACCGATACGCGTAGCCATGGATCGCGAGTTTCCACGGTGAATCGCAGGGGCTCGGAGCCACGGTTGAAGATATCGAACCAGCGCGTCGTCGAGCCGTCCGTCGCCCAGGCGTGCAAGGTGGGAAGCCGCGGAACGGTGGGCAATCCGTAGCCGCCGGGGCGGGCGTGGCGGTCGCCCTCGACCGCCACCGCAAGCTCGCCCTTGGCGCGGGGCGCCACTTCGGCCACCGCGGGCATGACCGAGAGGGCGGGTTGCTCCCAGGTCGTGTAGCCGATCCGCACCTGGTCCATCAGATGCTTCCATTTCCCGTCGAGCAGCGCATCCCACCGGGCGGTCATCGCGGCGTCGGCGGCGAACAGCTCGCGGGCGCGGGCGGCCTCGAGGTTGGCCGAGGCCCGGCCCTGCACCGCGTAGAGACGGTTCCGCGCGACCGCCTGGTAAAGCTCGTTCACGATCGCGCAGGACTCGACCGGGTGCAGCGCGAGCTGATAAAACGCGGCCCTCGCCTCGGGCGGCAGCTTCGCGTCGAGCGCCCGGGCGCGGGCGCGGAGATCAGCCCATGCGCCCACGACGCGCTCCGATTCGCGCTCGTGGACGATGCTGAAGGTCTCGGGCTCCAACTGCTCAGGTTTGCGCAGGCCGTTCAGCCGGGTGTAGCCCGCGACGAGCGCGGCGACTTCGGTCGCGTGAGCGGGGCTGAACTCGCGCGTCGCCCAGGCGCGGAGGAAGTCATCGGTCGTGTTGGCCGGCCAGCGGGCGGGATCCCAAGCGTAGCGCAGGAAGAACTCGATCGGCACTTCCATGGGCTTGAGGTCGCCGACGTTAACGATCCAGACGCGGTTGGCCTCGTGGCGCCAGGCGAGGTGCATCTGCTCCCAGACTTTCTCGAGCGGGACGGTGTTCAGCCATTTGTAGCATCGGGGGGAGCCGACGTAGTCGAAATGATAATACACCCCGGCGCCTCCCCGGCGGGCGCGCTCGTCGGGCGTGGGGAGACGGCGTATGTTTCCCCAGTTGTCGTCGCACCAGAGCAAGGTGACGTCGTCGGGCACCCGCATGCCTTTTTCGAAGTATTCCTGGACCTCCTTATAGAGGGCCCAGAGCTGCGGCGTCTGGTCGGCGGGGCGGCCGGTCTCGCGGGCAATGATCTCGCGCTGATCCCTCACGATGCGTTCAAGAAGGGCGACGTTGGCGTCCTCGGACATCGGTTCGTCGCCGTCGCCGCGCATGCCGATGGTGACGAGGCTCTCGTAATTCAGGTTCCGGCGTATGCCCTCGGTGAAGAAATTTTTGATCACGCCTTCGTTTTTGGCGTAGTCCCAGGGGCCGAGTTTTCGCCGGGTCCATTCCTTGTGGGCGCGGAGCATGGGCTCGTGGTGCGAGGTGCCCATGACGATGCCGTATTCATCGGCGAGGCGGGGATTCTCGGGATCGTCCTCGTTGAAGGCGTTGTTCCACATCGCCGGCCACAGGTAGTTGGCGCGCAACCGGAGCAGGAGCTCGAAGACCTTGGTGTAAAACCGATGGTTGTATCCGCCGAATTTGGCGGAGGTCCAGTTGGTGAGGGCGGGAGCCTCGTCGTTGAGAAAAATGCCGCGATATTTGACGACGGGTTCGCCCGAAGCGTGGCGTCCGGGAATGACGTAGGCGGCGGCGCGTTTTCGGGCCGGAACATCGGCCCACCAATACCACGGCGAGACGCCCAGCTGCTCGCTCAACTCGTAGATGCCATAAATCGTGCCGCGTTTGTCGCCGCCCACGACGAGCAGGGCCCGGTCCACGCCCGGCGCGGGATTTTCGACGGTGGTGATGACAAAGCTTTCCCATTTTCCGGCCAGATCGCGGACGTCGATGCGTCCGGAGGATGCGAGGCCGTCGATCAAGGCGTTGCGTCCCAGCGTGCCGACAATGATCGGGCGGGTGTCGGAGGGCCGCGTGGTGCCGAGCTCAGGGGCCTTGGCGCCAACGCGGCCGAAATCGTCTCGCAGATCACCTAGGGCGCGGATCACGCCTGGGTGCTCGCCCGCATCATGCCAGAGCGGGGCGCTGCGCGTGGAGTCGAAGAGCGCAAAGGCGCCGGCCGACGGGGCCGATTCGGTGACGATCGTCGGCAGCAGATTCAAAGTCTCCGGTTCGGCGACAAGACGCGCGGTAGCGAGGGTAAGGACCAAGGCGAGGGTGGGGCGGACGAGAAAGCGGAGGAGTTTCATCTTCACGGAGCGCTGAGGGGGATGGTGATAGAGGTTGGTCGGACGCCGTCGCCGGAGGCGAAAACACGCAACTCGCCCGCGGTCCCGGGATGGGCGCGCACGATCGCGAGGGCGAGCCCGTTGAAAGCACGTCGCTCGGGGCTGGGAAACGCGGTCATGTCGGTGGGATCACCGTTGTCGGTGGCCACGATCTCGCCCGGTCCGGAGAGGGTGAATCGCAAGGGAGTGCGGGCACGCGGCGCGATGCGACCGGCCGAGTCGACGACGCGCGCCGTCACGAACACCAGATCGCGGCCGTCGGCGCGCAGGGATGGCCGGTCGGGCGAGAGCGTGAGAGCGGCCGCGGGTCCGACAGTCTCGACGGAGGCGTCGGCCCAAGGGGCTCCGTTTTTGTAGGCGACGACTCGAAGTTTCCCGGGCTCGTGGACGACATCGTCCCATCGGAGACGGTATTCGAAGGGAGCTTTCTTTTTTCGGCCAAGGGACCGGCCGTTGAGGAAGAGCTCGGCTTCGTCGCCGGAGGTGAAAACGTGGACGGGCGTGGTCAGGCCGACGCGTTCGGGCCAAGTCCAGTGGGGGAGGATATGCGCCATCGGCAAATCGGGGCGCCAGCGCGACTGATAAAGATAGAAGCGGTCTTTGGGAAATCCCGCGAGGTCGATGACCCCGAAGTAGGAGCTGCGAGAGGCGTAGTAAGGCGTGGGTTCGCCAAGATAATCCCAGCCGCTCCAGACGAATTCCCCGGCCACGAAGGGATGGCGGTCCTGGGCGGCGAAGACTTTGTCGGCGCTCGAGCCGAAGTCCGCGGCGTGGAGCTCGTAGGCGCTGACTTGACGGGCGGCCGAGTCTCCCCCGAGGCCATCGCGCACGGGATTGCTCGCGCCGGGAGCGACGGGAAACAGGTAAACGCCGCGGCTGCTGAGCGCGGCCGCGCTTTCGCTGCTCACGATCATGCGTTCGGGAAACTTCTCGTGAAACGCGGCGTAGAGAGGCGGGGTTTTGATTCCTTGGAAGTCGGCGTATTCCGGAGTGTCACGAATCCCTTCGCCTTGGTAGTTCAGGCTGATGACGTCCGCGGCGGCGGCGAAGGCGGAGTCCGGTTTGGCCCGATTCATCGAAAAAGTGGAAGGGCGTGTCGGATCCTCTTCGCGGGCTATGGCGGCCAAGCGGCGCGCGACAAGCGCGCCTTCATCGCCGGTGTATTGTTCGCCGACCTCGTTTCCAAGGCTCCAGAGAAAGACGGAGGGGTGGTTGCGGTCGCGACGAATAAACGCCCGCAGGTCAGCCTCGTGCCAGTCGGGAAAGACGAGGTGAAAGTCGAAGGGCGTCTTTCGGCGCACCCAGGAATCGACTATCTCGTCCACCACGAGGAAGCCGAGCCGGTCGCAAAGCTCGAGCAGTTCCGGGGCGGGCGGGTTGTGCGCCATGCGGATGGCGTTGCAGCCCATTTCGCGCAGCAACTCGAGCTGGCGGAGCGCGGCACGCTCGTTGAAGGCTGCGCCCAGGGCGCCGAGGTCGTGGTGCTGGTTGACGCCCTGGATGCGGATGCGTTCTCCGTTCACAAAGAGCCCTTCCGGGCGGCATTCGACGCGACGGATGCCAAAGCGAGTCTCGTAGCGGTCCAGGACTGTTTTCCCTTGGGTGACGGTCGTGATGGCAAGGTGTCGGTGCGGCTGGCCCGATGGCGGCGGGCCCCAGAGGCGCGGTCGATCGATCGTGGCGGAGCCCTCGGACCTGGTCTGGCCGCCGGGCGGAATGAGCAACGTGGTTGGCTGGGTCCGGGCGAGGACGGGGCCTGTGACGCGGCCTTGATCGTCGATGGCGAAGAACTCGGTGGAGACGGCGACGCGGACGGGCTCGGCGCCGCCGTTGGCCACCGTGACGAGAAATCGTAGCGTCGCTCGCTCCTCGGACACTGCCGGGGTGCTTACAAAAGTTCCCCAGTGGCCCACGTGGACGGCGGAGCTTTTTACCAGCCACACGTTTCGATAGAGGCCTCCGCCGGGATACCAGCGCGAGAAATCGGGCGGGTTGTCGAGCCGGATGGCGATCTGGTTTTCATCGCCGGCGACGACGTGAGGCGTGATGTCGAGCCGCCACGAGGCGTATCCGTAGGGCCAGCCGCCGACGAGGTGGCCGTTCACCCACACGGCGGCATGGGACATGGCGCCGTCGATCTCCAGGAAGATGCATTTCCCGGCATCGGCGGCCGGGATGCCGAGTTTTTTGCGATACCAACCGATTCCGGGGCTGGGCAGGCGCCCCATGCCTCCACCCGTGTCGTCGGAGCCAAAGGGGCCGGCGATGGCCCAGTCGTGCGGGAGGCAGACAGGCGCCCATCCGGAATCGTCGTAGGAACGGGCGACGCAGGCGAGTTCCGAGCCGGGATCGCCCGCAGGGCGGACATGCCGGCGGGCGGGGTGCTTGATGAACGGGTCGGCCGAAGGGAGTATCCAATCTTTCAGGACGCGGTGACCCGCGTTCGCGACCTTTTCGGCGTCGGCGGTGGCCTCCGCCGGGCGTTCGTTCCGGTCTTCGCCGCGGGATGCCGGGCGAACGTCATAAAGGAGCGTGCGCGAGTCGACGCGCTCGGGATCACCTTTCCGAAAGCGCCAGCCGGTATCCAGGAGGATGCGTTCCCGCGCGGGCTCAGCGTGCGCGGCCGCGAGGACCGTGAAGACGCATGCCATGCCCGCGGCGAGAAGGCGAAAGGGCCTTGGTGGGATCTTCATGGGCGGTTTGAAGCACGGAATAAAACGCGGGCTTGGGCTTGAGCTCGCGGTCGAAGAGGAGGGGGTGGTTGATGCGCCCGCGGATGGGAAAGCCGTTCAACCAGGTTTGTCCGTCGTGAAGCCCCCAGATTGTCACGCGGGTGATTTGTTGGCGGTGCTTGAGAAACACGCCGAAGATATCCGCGTAGCGTCGCGCGAGCCGTTGTTGGACCTCGTCGGGCAGCCCGTTCTGGTAGGGGTTCAACGCGGCGTCGTAGGCCTCCCGGCGCGCGATATCCGCGACTCCGACGTCGCCGCGCGAAGGCAGCACGTCGACGTCGAGCTCGGTGACCATGACCTTCAGGCCGAGGGCGGCGAAATCCTTGATCGCGTCCTCGATGTCGTCGACCGAGGGCTTGTCCAGCTGGTAGTGCCCTTGCATGCCGACTCCGTCGATCGGGACGCCGCGTTCCAAGAGTCCGCGCAGCATCTTGATCGTGCGTTTCCGTTTCTCACGGTGAAACATGCCGTAGTCGTTGTAATAGAGCTCGGCGCGGGGATCGGCTTCGCGGGCGAAGCGGAAGGCATGGTCGATGAAGTCGTCGCCGATGATGCGTTTCCAGGGGGAGTTCCGGAGCATGGGGGCGTCGCTCCCGCCGTCCGAAATGGCTTCGTTCACCACGTCCCATCCTTTGACGCGACCCTTGTAGCGGCCGACGACGGTATGGATGTGGTCGCGCATCCGCTTGAGGAGGAGCTCCCGCGAGGCGGCTTGCCCGTTTTCGTCCTGAAAAACCCAGCGCGGGGTCTGGCTGTGCCAGACGAGGGTGTGACCGATGACGGCCATCCGGTTTTTTTCGGCGAAATCGATGTAGGCGTCGGCCGAGGAGAAGTCGTAGACG
>CBIHRE010000221.1:0-7710 GCA_966212385.1 uncultured Akkermansia sp.
GTCTGCACCGCCATCACCCACATCACGCAAGCGAGCAGAGCCAAAACAGGAAACTGCGCCTGCACAAAAGTCGCCTTACGCACGGCCCTGAAACTTTCAGCCAGAAAAAAGCCGACCACGTAGCCCCGAAACGGATCGATCCACACAAGCGGCAATTTCCACCAGCGGCGCCGACGTTCCGATCCTTCCGGCCGCCGCAGGACGCGCGTCCAAAGCTCCTCGAAAATGAGATAGCGGCACTCGCAGTTTAGCAGACGCATCGGCGGAATGAGCCCGAAAAGCAGACCCACCGCCAAATAAACCCAATTAATGACCATACCGCCGTATCCCTGTCCGAACGGGCCCACGCAAGCCTAGGGACGAGTCTGCAAGGAAAAACTCCCGGAACACCGCGAAGCCCGCGGCTTTCACAGATTATTTTCTCGGCCAACCCATGTGGCGTCCGGCCAAGGCGGAAATCAGGACCGGCACGCAGAAGATCACCCCGCACAACAGCCCCATACGCCAATCCTGCTGCGTCACGGCCAATCCGACCACGGCAAGCCCGATCCCACCGCCGAGAATGCCGGCCGCCCAGGCACGAATCGCCATGCCCGAACCGACCGCCAGCGGCAGAGCGATCACCAGAACGATCGGATGGGCCAGAGCGATCACCAAGCCCAACATATAAGGCACCGGGGCAAACACGAAGTCTTCATCCCGCCACACCAAGGTTTGGACCAGCAGCCCGAGCAGAATCGCCGCGGCCATGAAAGCAGCCTCCTGCCATAGGCCCAGCGCGGCAACCCGCTCCAAACCCGGCAATCCGTTCAGCAAGAGCTTCGCGCCCGCCGAAGCACGCACCACATCGACGATCGTCAGCACCAGGTTGCGCCCGCGCGGCCAAGCGCGCTGATCGAATCCCGCCAAGCGAGAAAGAGGCGGGCGAAGCAGCCAGAGCGGGAAACAAAGCAGGCCGAGTCCGATGGCGATAAGCGCCGGATGTGTCATGGGAAACAATCAACGAAAACAGGCGGTCGCAGCAACGCGAGAGACAATCCTCTTCAGGCGATTTCTCCCATCCTTTGCACCCCGCAACGACGACGGAAAAAAGCCGACACGAGAACGTTCGCTCCAGCTAAACCGATGTGACGAAACACGTGCTTCATTCGAAGCCGAAAATCTTTTTGGTGCCCCCACGGGGAATCGAACCCCGCTTTGAAGAATGAGAATCTTCCGTCCTAACCGATAGACGATAGGGGCGGAACCAAAAGGAAGGCGGAAGATTAGGCTTCGAGATGCGGCGTCAAGCCTCGGCTTTATGATTTTTCCAAGCCCTCCCCGCCAATGAGCATCACTACGCACCCGGACATTATTCGCGTCGGTTCGCGTCCATTCGCGGTTAAAAATCCTGCCGTTCCCGATACAGGAACACGCGCGCTCCGCCTTGCTCGTTTCGCGCTCGCGCGAATCCCGGGAACCGACCTCCTTCCTCGCCTGACATTCCCTCCATGTTCGCCGTGCCTCGCCTCGTCCGTCCCTTCCGTTTCATCGGGCTGCTCGCGCCGCTCTTTCTCGCCGTCGCCCTGCGCGCCGACTACAAGGGCGCCATCGTCGTCGACGCCGCCACCGGCACCGTCCTCCACGAGGAGAACGCCGACACGATCTCCCCGCCCGCCAGCGTGACCAAGCTCATGACGTTCCTCGTCGTGCACGACGCCATCGCCGCCGGGCAGATCCGCCTCGACACCCCCATCACCGCCACCGCCGCGGATCAGTCCATGGGCGGCACCCAGGTCTACCTTGCGGCCGGCGAGACCTTTCCCGTCGAGGAGTTGCTCTTCGCGCTCATGATCGAATCGGCGAACGACGCCGCGCATGCGCTCACCCAGATCGCCGGCGGCCGCGAGGCCTTCGTCGCGCGTATGAACGCCCGCGCCCAGTCGCTCGGTATGAAGAATACCAAGTTCACCTCCCCTCACGGGCTCCCCCCCAAAGGCGGAAAAATCGAAGACGGAGACCTCACCACGGCCCGCGATCTCGCCGTCCTCGCGCGCGAGTTGCTCACCAAGACCGACATCCTGCGCTATACGTCCGTCCGTGTTCGCCCTTTCGGCCAGGGCATTCGCGCCGAGCCCTTGCACATGAGGAATCATAACAAGCTGCTCGAATCCTCGGATCCCTCCTCGGTGCCCGGCTGCGACGGCCTCAAGACTGGGCTCACCAACTCCGCCGGCTACTGCCTCGTCGCCACCGCCCATCGCGGCACCAAGCGCGTCATCGTAGCCCTCATCGGCAGTCCCGACCGCAAGACCCGCGACGCCCACGTGAAACGTCTCATCGAGGAAGGCTTCGCCAAGATCCCCGACACCTCCGTTTTCAGCGGCCCGCCCACCGCCGTCGCGCCGGTTCCGGTCGAGATCAGCCCGGTGCAGCCCGTCGGCCCCGGCGCCCCATCCGCCCCCGCCACCACAAGCGACGCGCCCGCCGTGCAGTTCAAGCTGCCGGGGAAAAAGTAATGACTTCGGCGAGCAAGCCTCGCCTGCGGTCCCGCCGCCGTGCCCCGCCCGCCCGCGAACCGTCGGCGGGCTTTTTTCTATCCGCGGCCCGGCTCAGTGCGAGTGCCCGTGCCCCTGCTCGAAGAAGAGCATCATCGCCCCGAGCAGAAAAAACACCGCCGCCAACAGCCCCGCTTCGAAACGCTCCACCTTTTTCAGGTCGAAACGCGATAGCCCCCTCAAGGTCAGCCAAGTGAAAACCGTCATGCCGCCGAGCGTGCCCGCCGCGAGGATGCCGCTAAGCACGAAGAACCCTGTCCAGCCAAACTCCACCGCCGAAGCGTAGACGAACAGGAAGGCCTCGCACGGGGAGAGCGTCAGCATCACCAGAAGCCCGCTGATTGCCGCCCAATCTCCCGTCTTCCGCTCCACCAAGGGACTGTCACGCAGCTCGTGTTCCAAGTGGCTCGTGTCCGCTTCGTGTCCGCAGGCCTCGCTCGGATGATGATGCCCGCCCGGCAAATGGTGGTGCCGCAGGCCCGCCCCACGCCATTGTTGCACCGCAAAATACGCGCCCACGACCAGCAGGACGCCGCCGGCCATGTAACGGAACCAATCCCCGAAATGCGCGTCCGCCTCCCGCCCCAACAAGGCGACACCCAAACCGAGCAGCGAGGTGATCCCCACGTGCCCCAGGCTGGCCGCGGCCGCCACGCTCATCGTCTTCCCCTCCCGCCATCCCCGCGCCCGCGCCACCAGCACGAAAGGCAGCCAGTGCGTCGGCAACGCGGCATGGATAAACGCGACGGAAAACCCGGAGGCGGCGAGAGTCGCGAGGACGGTGGTGTTCATCGAAAAGGAGGAGAAGAGCGCCCGGCGGCCCGGGGACCGGCAAACGCGAATCGCAAGGCATCGCGAAGCTCCTCCCCCATGTCGAGCCCTTGCACCCTAGCAAAGTTGTCAAGCGCCTCGCTGCCGGCTCCGCCCCGCCCTCCGGCCCGCGAAACCTGGCACGGGCCTTCCTGACCGTGCCATCACCTGAAATCGGGCTTGGACCGCGCCTGTCCCCATGGTTCCTCTTGCCCCCCGCCATGCCAGACGTCCCCGACCTCGCCGCCGTCAAAGCCTACCTGCTCGACCTCCAGGATCGCATCTGCGCGGCCCTGTCCGAGGAAGACGGCCGCGAGACCTTCCGCACCGACGAGTGGACCCGCGGTGGAGAGCCCGGCGCCGCCCCCGGACTCGGCGGCGGCGGCCGCACGCGTATCCTCGCGGAGGGCGCCGTTTTTGAAAAAGCCGGCGTCGCCTTCTCCCACGGCGACGGCATCACCGGCGCGCAACTTCCCCCCAGCGCCACCGCGCACCGCCCCGAGCTCGCCGGCAAGCCCTGGGTCGCGATGGGCGTCTCGCTCGTCATCCACCCGCGCAATCCCCGCGTGCCCACCAGCCACGCCAACGTCCGTTTTTTCAGCACCACGCCCTCCGACGGCTCCGCCCCGTCCTGGTGGTTCGGCGGCGGCTTCGACCTCACTCCCTACTACGGCTACGAGGAGGACTGCGTCCACTGGCACCGCACCGCTCGCGAGGCGCTCGCCCCTTTCGGCGAAGAGTATTATCCGCGCTTCAAGAAGTGGTGCGACGACTACTTCTTCCTGAAGCATCGCGGCGAGCCGCGCGGCGTGGGCGGCGTGTTCTTCGACGACTTCAACGCCCTCGGCTTCGAGAAATCCTTCGCGCTCCTCCGCGCCGTGGGCGACGCCTACGCGCCCGCCTACCGCCCCATCGTCTCGCGCCGCAAAAACACGCCGACCACGGAGGCCGAGCGCGACTGGCAGCTGTATCGACGCGGACGATACGTCGAGTTCAACCTCGTCTGGGACCGCGGCACGCTCTTCGGCCTCCAAAGCGGCGGCCGCACCGAGAGCATCCTCATGAGCCTCCCGCCGCTGGTCCGCTGGGACTACGGACGCACGCCCGCGCCCGGCTCCGAGGAGCATCGCCTGCACGCGGACTTCCTCCGCCCCCGCGACTGGGCCGGTTAAGCGCCACGGGAAATCTACGATGCTTCGCCAAAACAATCCTTCCGAATTCGCGTCCTTTCGCGTCCATTCGCGGTTCCTCTCTCCATGACCAGTCGCGACCGTTTTCTCGCCGCCCTCGCCTGCCAGCCCCTCGACCGCCCGCCGATCTGGGTGATGCGCCAGGCCGGCCGCTACCTGCCCGAATACCGCGCGCTGAAGGCGAAGTCGTCCTTCCTCGAGATGGTCAAGACCCCCGAGCTCGCCACCGAGGTCACGCTCCAGCCGCTGCGCCGCTTCCCCGCCCTCGACGCCGCCATCCTGTTCTCCGACATCCTCGTTATCCCCGAGGCCCTCGGCCAACCCTACGCCTTCCGCGACACCGGCGGCATACAGATGGCGTTTCGCCTCGAAACCCGCGCGCAAATCGAAGCCCTCGCCCCCGCCGACAGCGTTCCCGAAACGCTTTCCTACGTCGGCGCCGCGCTGCGCCTCCTCAAGCGCGAGGTCGCGACGACCGGGCACACCTTGCTCGGCTTCGGCGGCTCCCCCTGGACGCTCGCCACCTACATGCTCGAAGGCGGCAGCTCCGACGACTTCGCCCGCGCCAAGCTCCTCTTCTACACCGATCGTTCGGCCTTCGACGCCCTGCTCGAAAAACTCACCGCCTCGCTCGCCGCCTATTTCCGCATGCAGATCGAGGCCGGCGCCGACGCCATCCAGATTTTCGACAGCTGGGGCGGCATCCTCCCCGGCTGCGATTACGAGGCCGCCTCGCTCCAATGGATCCGCCGCCTCGTCGCCGCGCTGCCGAAGGACTTCCCGATCATCCTCTACGCCAAGGGCACCTCGCCGCACCTCGCCGCCCAGGCCGGCTCCGGCGTGCGCGCCATCAGCGTGGACTGGACCGCCGACCTCGCCGCCGTGCGCGCCTCGCTCCCCCGAAACATCGCGCTCCAAGGCAACCTCGATCCCGTCCTCATGACCACCACGCCCGAGATCGTGCGGACACAAGCCACCCGCCTGCTCGATTCCATGCGCGGAAAGCCCGGCCACGTCTTCAACCTTGGCCACGGCATCACTCCCGACGCCAAGATCGAGTGCATGCAGGCGCTCGTCGACACGGTCGCGTCCTTCCGCTGAAACCCGCCGCCCCGCGAGCACACGACCACCTGCCCGCACGACAAAACGCAACAAACGCCGCGACCGCCGCGCGCGATTTCAACACACTGGATAATCCCGCCTCACTCGTGAGTTCCGCCAGCGTCTCCTCGCTCCCCGTCGCCATCATCGGCGCCGGCCTTACCGGCCTCTCCGCCGCGCGCGAACTTTCGCGGGCCGGCCGCGGCGTGGTGGTCTTCGACGCCGCAGCCCGGCCCGGCGGCGTGATCCAAAGCGAACGCACCGAGAGCGGCTGGCTCGTCGAGCACGGCCCCAACTCCCTTCAGGAGACCCCGGAGGTCGCCGCGACCATCCGCGAACTCGGCCTCGAATCCGCCCGCCAAATCGCCGCGACCGCCGCGAAAAACCGCTACATCCTACGCGACGGACGCCTCCGCCCCCTGCCGCTTTCTCCGCCGGCGTTTTTTCGCTCGGACGTTTTTTCCACGCGCACCAAGTTCCGGGTGCTTCGCGAGATTTTCCGGGGACGCCAGCCCCGGCTGAACGATCTGCCGCTCGCCGATTTTTTCCGCGAGCACTTCGGGCAGGAACTGCTCGACTACGCGCTCGATCCCTTCGTGTCCGGAATCTACGCGGGCGACGCCGCCAAGCTCTCCGCGCGCCACTCCTTCCCCACCCTCTGGAAAGCCGAGCACGAGCACGGCTCCCTGATCCGCGCGCAGATGAAAGCCGCCAAGGCGAAACGCGCCCGCGGCGAGGCCTCCGGTCCGCCGCCCATCGTCAGTTTCGCGGACGGCCTTGCCACCCTGCCTCGCGCCCTCGCCGCCGCGCTGCCTGCCGCTTCCCTCCGGCTCGGCGTGGCGGTCTCGCAGCTCAGCCCCTCGCGCGCCGGCTGGATCGTCGATGCCTCGCCCGCCGAGCGTTTCTCGCGCGTCATCCTCGCCCTGCCCGCGCCCGCCCTCGCCCGCCTGTCCATCGGCTCGCCCGGAGCCCCGACCTCGCTCGCCTCGCTCGACCATCTCGAACACCCCGCGGTGGCCTCGCTTTTCCTCGGGTTTCGCCGCGAGCAAATCGCGCATCCGCTCGACGGTTTCGGCGTCCTCTTCCCCTCTGTAGAAAAACGCGCCCTGCTCGGGGTGCTTTTCAACTCGACGCTCTTCCCCGGTCGCGCGCCCGACGGCCACGTCGCCCTCACCGTCATGGCGGGCGGCGCCCGGCACGGTGAACTCGCGCGCCAGCCACTCGAACAACAGCTCCCCGTCGTGCTGCGCGAGCTGGGCGAAATCCTCGGCGCGCGCGGCGAACCGGTCTTCGTGCGGCGCACCCTGTGGCCGCGCGCGATCCCGCAGTATCAGCTCAACCACGACGCCCACCTTGAAGTCATTTCCGCCGCCGAGCACCGCCACACGGGGCTTTTCATCGGCGGCCCGGTCCGCGACGGCATCGGTCTCCCCGCCTGTATCGCCGCCGGCCGGCGTCTCGCCCGCGCGGCCTTGGCCTGAAAAAGAAAAACGCCACGCCCGAAAGCGTGGCGTCAGGGCGACAAGGGGAACGCCCGGAGGTCTTACAGGCGCACCTCGACGCCGAGCTCGAATACCTGCGTGTCGTTATCCCGGAGTTTGAAGCCGCCAAAATACTCGAGGGTATCGACGTAGACGTAGCGATACCCCGCGCTCAGCGACACCTTGTCGGTCAAAGCGTAGCCAACACGGACAAGCCCTGAAGCGATCCACGCAGTATAGTTATCGTCGCGGCTCACACCGGGGACGCTCACCTCAAAATTGGTCCGCGCGACGCCCGTGTTGGCGCCGAGGCCTAGGCTGAGCTTATGACCAAGATCGAAGGTATAGAGGTAGGCGGCGGTTACAGGAATGATCTCTAGGTCGGCCTTCACCCCGCCGCCAAAGGAACGACCAAACTCGACCCGCCCGGTTTCGAGTTCGACGCTATGAGCGCCAAAATTCCGGCCGACGGCGACCAAGGCGCCAAGTTCGCCATCAAACGGGCCATCCTCCACCGGCTCGAACCACGCCGCGCCGAGCGACAGGTCGCGGTGCCAGTAGAAGTGGCTGACCGGGTTGTTGGCCATGATC
>CBIHRE010000222.1:0-7702 GCA_966212385.1 uncultured Akkermansia sp.
GGGGGGGGTGGGGGGGGGGCGGGCTGGGGGCGGGGGCGGTGGGGCCGCCGGGGCTGAAGGGCGAGGATGGCCGGCGCGGGGACGCCTCCGCGGGGGCGGCGACGAGGCCGAGGGAGGCGGCCAGGAGGGGGATGATGGATTTCAAAGTTGAATTTCGTGATGAGGGACGGTGGCGGCGCGTCCCCGCGGAGTCTTGCGAGCTCGCGGGTGTAGTCGCGCCGTGGGAGATGTTGCCAGCGGGGCGGTCGGCTTAGTCGACGTCGCTGCGGAAGGGGGAGGCGGGGAGGCCGGCGCGGTTGAAGAGGTTGCCGGAGGCGACGTTGGCCCAGCCGTAGCGCACGCGCTTGGGTTGCGGCACATCGGGGGACGATACCTCGACGGTGTCGCCGACGATGCGGGCCTCGGCCGGGTGGAAATCGCCGTTCGCCCCGGCGACGGTGAAGCCGAAGAGCGGGCCGTCTTTGGCGACGAGGCCGCCGCCGAGGTGCTTGAAATTCAAGACGGCGCGGTCGCCGCGGGTTTCGAGGCCGGAGAAGACGGGGCCGGAGTATTCGATGGCTTCGCCGTAGGCGAGGGCGCGGGCGGCGAGGGCGAGGCGGGCGCCGACGGGGGCTTTGTCGGCGGGGTGGATGTCCTCGGCATCGCCGCAGTCGATGGTGACGGCCATGGCGGTGTTCGGGGTGTTTTGCCATGCGAGGAGCTGGGCTTCTCGGAGATCGGGCCACATGTCCTTGAAGGGGGCTATTTGCACGAAGAGGAAGGGGAGGGTGTCGTCGCCCCAGTGCTTGCGCCAGTCGGTGATCAGGGCCGGGAGGAGTTTGCGATACTGGCGGGTGTCCCAGACGTTGGCTTCGCCTTGGTAGAAGGCGAAGCCGCGAAGGGCGTAGGGCACGAGGGGCGCGATCATGCCGTTGTAGAGCACGGTGGGCGTGCCGGGGCCCTGGAGGGGATCGCGCGGCGGCTGTCCCATCTGCCGAAGCTCGGACGAGTAGCGGGCGAACCAGGGGCCGCGGAGCGAGACGGGGGAGAAAGAGCCGTCGAGGGCGCGGGCTTCGAGGGGGAGGTTGTTGTTCCAGAAGCCGCCGTTGTTGCCGGCGTCGAGCGCGCGGATGGCGATGAGGTTGCCTTGCTTTTTGAGGATCGTGCCGGGCACGCGGTAGACGCGCGGCGTGTCCCAGCCGTCGGTGCGTCCGATCTCGACGCCGTTGATCCAGGTGGTGTCCGCGTCGTCGATCGCGCTCAGGCGGAGTTCGATGTCCTCGCCCTTCCACGAGGCGGGCAGATCAAGGCTGCGGCGCAGCCAGACGACGCCGTCGAAGTCGGATCTCCAATATGTGGGCAGGTTGAGGGTGTCCCAATCCTTCGTCTCGAGGGCGGGGTCGGCCCAGGAAACGGGGGCGTTGGTGCCGGTGTCATGTTTGAAATACCATTCGTCGATCCGGGCGTTTTGGGCGGCGAGGGCCTTGGCGGGATCGGAGACGGAGTCGGCGAGGGCCTTGACCTGGGACTGGAAACCGGGGAACGCGTCCAAGCCCGCGGCGCTGGTCCAGGATTGGGCGGGCGTGCCGCCCCAGGAGCTGTGGATGATGCCGACGGGCACGCCGAGTTTTTGATGGAGATCGCGGGCGAAGAAGAAGCCGACGGCGGTGAAATCGAGGGCGGTCTTGGGCGAGCAGACGGTCCAGTGCATGGAAGCCGCGCCTTGGGGCGAGGGCGCCGTCTGCTGATCGACGTAGAGCTGGCGGATCAGCGGGTAGTCCGCTGCTGCGGCGGCGGCCTCGGCGCCGACGATGGGCTTCTGGCCCCAGCGGGGGCCGAGCTGGCGCTCCATGTTGGATTGGCCGCCGCACAGCCAGACTTCGCCGACGAGGATGTCTTCCACGCGGATGGTTTCGTTGGTGCCCGGGCTCGTCACCATCAGAGGGCGCGGCACTTTGCTGGCGGGGAGCGGATCGAGGTCCGCGCGCCAATGGCCGGAGGCGTCGGCGCGAACGGATTTTATCTGGCCGGCGAAAGCGACGAAGACGCGGTCACCGGGGGCGGCGTTGCCCCAGATGGGCGCGGGGCGTTCGCGCTGCAGGACCATGTGGTCGGCGAAGGGGCTCCCGAGCTGGAGCGCCGCGTGGGCGGGGAGCGCGAGGAGCAGGGGCGAGAGGGCCGGAAGCCGGGCGAGCAGGATGCGGAGGGGATGCATGGGGAGTTGGACGAAAAGGGAGGGCGGAGAAATCGGAGGCGGGCGGGGCGGGGGTGGGGGATCGGTCAGTCCGCGGCGGCGAGGGGCGTGGCAGGTGGTTCGCCAAAGAAGAAATCGACCGATCCGGCGTAGCGGCCGGCGGCGAGGTTGGGCAGACCTTGGGGACCGAGGGAAGCGGCGTCGCCGAACTTATGTCCGATGGCGTTGATGCCGTGGAGGAGCGAGAGGTCTCCGGGCGGCGGGGCGACGTTCAGCCCCGAGCGCGTCGGGTGGGATTCGGGCCAGATGAGGACGCGGAGGAATAGGTCGGGCGTGTCGGTGACGAGGAGGACGGAGGGGCCGTCGTTCTCCAGCGAGGCCCAGCGCAGGCCGGCGTGGTAGCCGCGGAACTCGGGATAGTTCCACTGTTGGCCGGTGTTGGTGTTGTTGGCGGTTTTCCGATGCACGCCGAGGAAGGGGCCGGCGAGGCGGTTTTTCCAGACGCGCTCGGGGCCAAGGCCGAGCCAACGGAAGGCGTGGAGGCGGTCTTCCGGGTAGTCGAAGGTGACACCGAGCCAAGGCTCCTCGCCGTGGAGCGTGTAGTGGTAGTCGAGCCGCAGCCAACCGTCGGGGCGGACGAGCCAGCGAAAGCCGTCGGGCGCGTCGGGGGCGGGATTGAGCGCGACGACGTAGTCGCGGCCCTCGGGACCGTGGAGGACGCGGTCGACTTTCCACTCTCCAACGACGGGGCGGGGGCCGCGGGCGAGAGGCGTGGTGGCGTCGCCGACGGAGGCGTCGAGAAGGCGGGCGGTGGCGAGATCGAAGCGAAAAGCGCGGCCGGCGGCGCGGACCGTGAGGGTTTGTCCCGCGATCTCGGCGGCGGGCGGGGGGAGTTCCTCGGGCGCGGAGCGAACGATGCGGCCGCGAATGTCCGAGGCCGTGCGGATGGGCCATGTCCAAGTCCGGAGATCGCGGCCTTGCGGGTCGGTGACGGTCAGGCGCAACGCGTCTTGCGCGCGCCAGCCGGCAGGCAAGGTGAGCGGGAGCGATCCGGCGGCGCCGGGGGGAAGGGCCGGACCGGCGAAGGGGCCGGAGTCGGCGAGGGCGATCCAGCCGTCGGAGATCTTGGTCCCGGAGCCGGCCGCAGGATCGGGGAAGCGGCCGAGCGACCAGCGGAAGGTGCAGCGGGAGAGATCGGTGAAATCCAGGAGATTTTCGATTTGTAGGGTGGCGTCGCCGTCGGCGAGGCCGGGGGCCGCGATCCGCACGGGGCACCAGAGCGCGCGGAGGGTGGCGAAGCTGGCTTCTTTTTCCCGGTAGGGGCCGAGGATGCCGTCGGGGGCGGCGTCACCCTTGGCATCGAGGGCGCCGCCGAGGTCGTTGCGCACGAGGGCCTCGTCGATGAAGGCCCAGATGAGGAGGCCGGCGCCGTTGGGCGCGGAGCGAATGGCGTTCCAGTAGTCGTCGAGGCCGGCGCCGCCGCCGCCGTCGTAGAGGGCGTGTAGGTTTTCGGTCGGCATGAAGGCGGGTTTGCCGGCGCCGAGATAGGAGAGGACGGTGGCGTAGTCGGAATAATGGTGGGTGTTGAGCCCGCTCATCACGTGGTTCCAGTTGGCGGGGTGGAGGACGATGCGGCCTTGCGGGTCGTGGCGGGCGAACTCGGGATCGGCGATCGTGTTCCAGCCGCCTTCGTTGCCGTTGCTCCAGGCGATGACGGAGGGGTGGTTGACGTCGCGGACGACGAGTTCGCGGCAGAGGCGCAGGGCGTCGGCGTCGCCGTATTTTTTCTGCCAGCCGCCGAGCTCGTCGATGACGAGCATGCCGATGCGGTCGGCCTCCTCGTAAAATTCGCGCGAGGCGGGGTAGTGGGCGCGGCGGACGACATTCATGTTCATCGCCTTCATGAGCTCGAGATCCGCGGCGTGCTGGGCGCGGCTGCTCGTGCGGCCGGTGGTCGGCCAAAACTCGTGGTGCGAGGTGCCGCGGAGGCGAACGCGGCGCTCGTTCAGGTAGAAACCCTCGCCCTCGACGAAGCGGACGGTGCGGAAGCCTACGGTGGTCGACAGCGTGTGTAGGGTATCGCCGGATACGGAGTCGCGCAGGGCCACGTGGAGGACGTGGAGCGCGGGTGATTCGGGCGACCAGGGCTCGACGCCGGAGACCGCGCTGGAGAGTCGGGTTGCCGTGGCTCCGGGGGGAATGGCGGTTTTGAACTCCGAACCGACCGGGGATCCCGCTCGTGTGGTGATCCAAGCGGCCGCGAAGACGGCCCGGTCGGGTCCGGAGGTGAAGATGTCCACGGTGAGCGCGCCATCGTGGCGGGCGTCGACGGCGATGCGCTCGATGTGGGTGGCGGGGCGAGCCTCGAGATAGACAGGGCGGAAGAGACCGCCGAAATTCCAGTAATCGCCTTGGCGCTCGGCCGCGTTGAGCGCGGCGTCGGCGGAGGATTTGCGAACGGTGACCTCGAGCAGGTTGTTCGCGCCGAACCTGAGTTGGCCGGTGACTTCGTGGCGGAATTCGTAGAAGCCACCGCGGTGGATGTTGGCGCCAGGGACGCCGCCGGCGGGCAGGCCGTTGACGCGGGTTTCGGCCTCGGTCATCGCGCCTTCAAAAACCAGGAAAACGCGCCGCTCCTGCCAGGCGGCGGGCACGTCGAAGGTCTTGCGGTATTCGCCCTGCTCTTCGTCGGAGCCGCCGTTGCCGTAACCGTAATCGCCGAAGCCGTGCATCTCCCAGCAGCCGGGGACGGGGACGGTGGACCATTCGCCGGCGCGGCGGCCGGCGGAGACTCGAAATTCCCAAGGAACGGTGTGGTCCTTGTCGGTGCCGGAGAGGTAGAGGCGTTCGTCGGCGGACGCCGAGTCCGCGGCGCAGCCGATGATCGAGGTTAGAACAACCACGAAAAGACAGAGGGCAAGGCGAGGAAGGCCGGGCATCCGCACGTGAGGAGACGAAAAAGGCGGGAGCTTCGCGTCAGGCCGGGGCGGCCAAGGGAGCGAAGCATCCCGCCGTGCGAGGAACAGTTACGGGGCGGTTATCGCGGCTTTGACCGTGCTGGCGATGATGCCGGCTCCTTGGGGCGTCGGGTGGACGCCGTCGCTAAAGTAAGCCGGGTTTTGCAGCGGGGTGTTGTTGTCGATCAACTCGACGCCGGTCTCGAGGGCGATGTTCCGGATCGCCGGCACCACGACATTCTGGATGAAGTCGGGATCGAAGGAGGTGCCGAAAGGATTCGGCGTATACACGGGAGGGATCAGGCAGATGTAGACGACGGGCCTGGATTGGAGGCCTTGATACTGGGCGATGAGGGCGCGGTAGTCGGCGTCGAATTTGGCGGCGTTCCAATTCCAGGATTTGGAGTCGTTCGTGCCGAGCATGATGACGACGACGTTCGGTTTGAACCTGAGGCTGTTGCGATACGGGGAGGTGTTCCAGTAGCTGTAGTCGGATCGCTTGAGGACGGTGGCTCCGGACAGGCCGAAGTTGCCGACGGTGTAGCCGGAACCGAGGAGGGCGGCGAGTTGCGCGGGATAGCTTTCGGTGCCGGGGTGGGAGAGTCCGTAGCCGGCGGTGATGCTATCGCCGACGCAGGCGACTTTGATCTGGGCCCAGGCGGAGGCTGCGCCGAGCGTCACGATGGCCACAAAGGCCATGAGCGTTTTCAGGATTCGAGTGGAGTATTGTTTCATTGGTGGGGTTGGGGTTTGTTTTTTATTTTGGGTTAAGGTCGGGCAGGGGATGCGCCGACCAAAGCGGAGACGGCGGGCGGGGAGGCCTTGGGGGAAAATGGGACGCACGACGCCTAAGCCGACCTGGGGCGGGGCCGACGGGCCAAGCGAGCCATCGCTTCTGGTGTGCGACTTCGTGGCGGTGCGGAGGCGAAAACAAAAGGCCGCCGATCGTGCGTGCGCTAGGCAGGCTGGATCGGCGGCCGGTTAAGGCTTGTGGCGACCGACTCAGGGCGTGGTGACGCGCAGGCGGAGGAATCGGCGCGCGTGGGCCGAGAGGAGTTCGGAATCGGTCACGGTGACGAGGCCGGCGGTATTTTCGACGCCTGTGCTGCTCCAGATGTTGCTCCAAGCGGCGAGGTCGTCGGAGGCCTGGACTTCGTAGATCAGAGTGCCGTCGGGGATGCGGTCGAAGGCGAGGGTGAGCTTGCCGCCGACGACGCTCTGCGCGGGCAAGAGATCGTGTTCGGCCACCATGGGATCGCCGGCGAGGGCGTATTCAAGGAGGTTGACGACGCCGTCGCCGTCGGGGTCGGCGGTGTTCGCGCCGTTGCCGGTGGCGTCGGGGCTGCCGAAGTAGGTCTGGCGCCACGAGGCGATGCCGGTGAGGACCACGCCGGAGGTGGTGGCGGAAGCTTCGGCGGAGGCGGGGCCGTTGCCGCCGGCGTTCACGGGAACCACAACGTAGTGGTATGATGTGGCGTCGGCTAGTCCGGTGTTGGTGTAGGTGGTGACGTTGCCCACGTTGGCGACGGTGGAGTAGGGGCCGCCGGCGACGAGGGAGCGCCGGATGGTGTAGCCGAGGGCGGTGGCGCTGGCGTTCCAAGTGAGCGCGATTTGCTTGTCTCCACCGGTAGCGGACAGACCGGTGGGAGCGGCCGGCACGGCGACGGCGCGGAAGCCCTTGACGCGGACGTTGTCGATGCGGACGACGAAGGTGCCGGCCATCGTCACGCCGGATCCCCAGGTGCCGGCATTGAGCGTGAAGCCGATGCTGGCGTAGCTGTTCGTGTGGTTGGTGAGGGCGGCGATCTGCTCGGGGGTGAGATTCCAAGTGAGGGTGCGCCACTGGCCCGTGGCGGTGCCGCCCTTGGACGGGCCGCTGTTGGCGAACGCGCCCGTGTAGTTGCGATTCAGATCGATGCTAAACCAAGTGCCCCCGGTTCCCGAACCGGCGGGGCGATCGATCCAATCGACGTAAACGTCGGCGACGATGCCGGTCGACTGAGCGATGGTCGTGCGATAGTTCGATACATCGACGGAGTAAACGGTCATGGCCTGGCCGGCCAGCATGGGAACCGAGGCCTCGATGCTGGTGGTGCCTTCGGTGGAACTGGTGGTGTTGAGGGCGTAGGTGACGGGAAGCCCCTCGTTTACCTCGGTGGTGGCGGGGTCGTCCCATGCGTTGGCGGGGCCCTGTGCCCAAGGAGCGAGGCCGGATTCGAAGGAGGTGAGGAGCACCTCGTCGCTGGGCGTGGTCACGCTGGCCGAGGTGGAGAAGCTGCTTTCGCCCTCGGCGTTGCTGGCGGTGACGACGTAGTAGTAGGTCGTGTTCCCCTCGAGACCGCTGTCGCTGTAACTGGTGGTGGTGAGATCGGAGGCGATCGTCACGTAGGGATCGGTGGGAGAGGCGCGGCGCTTCACGGAGTAGGTGAGTGCGGTCGGGCTGGCGGTCCAGCTGAGGTTGGCGCCGCCGAGCACGGCGGTGCCGGTCAGGCCAGTGGGGGCGGCGGGACCGCTGGCGGAGGCGCCGACAACGACGATGTTGTCAAAGCGGAGCTTGATGTTTCCGCCCATC
>CBIHRE010000223.1:0-7674 GCA_966212385.1 uncultured Akkermansia sp.
GTACTTCACCCCCGCGCCTTCGCGAAGTACGCCGTCGCTTTTTCCAAAATGTCGCGCTCCATCTTCACGCGCGCAAGCTCGGCCCTCAGCCGGGCAATCTCCATTTGCTCCGGCATCACGACTTTGTCCCCGGCGCCCTGCAGCGGCCCCGCCCTCCCCCGGGGCGTTGGGCGGTGCGCGCGGCGGGACCGCGCGGCCGCCGGGCGGGCCAAGCGGGGGGGGGGCGCGAGTTGCAACTTGGCATGACGGAAGGCCGGCCTCGATTGCAGTAAGCGCGACGCCAAGGAAACCGGCGTCAGAGGTTGGCTTGGCGGCAAGCGGCGAGGGCGGCGTCGAATGAGGAGGCGAAGCGAGCGGCGTCTTCGGGATCCGCGTTTTGGCGGTGGAGCTCGACCAACGGAATCCATGCGGGCCCGGCCAGGTGTTCGACGGCTTCAAGGGGCCAGTCGCCGTGGAAAAGGCCGCGGAGGGCGGCTTCGATGGCGGGGTGGGCGCGTTCGTCGCCACGCCGGGCGAGCCCGATCATGGCTTCGCCGCGGATCTCCGGATCGGTGTCGGTGAGACGCGCGGCGAGGGCGTCGCGCAGTTCGGGCGTGTCGAGAGATGTCTGGCTACCGAGACCGAAGGTGGCCCAGTCGCGGGTGTCATCGTCGAGATCGCAGGAGAGTTCGATGAGACCGGCGATGGCGTCGAGATCATCGATTCCGCTGAGTCCGCTCACTGCCGCGCGACGGACATCGGCAAGAGGGTGTTTGAGACCAAAGTGAGAAGCTCGGCGGCGTAGCGGGCGTCGTGAGTGGCGTGCATGGCGGCGCAGGGCGGAGAGCGTAGCGGGCGGAGAATGGGACCTATCGGACGAATAGGACAAATGAGGCGTATGGACGGAAGGGGGGAAAAGAGTGGCGTGCGGCGAAGGGGGGAGCTAGGTGTTTGTGAATGGGTAACCTAAAGGAAGATAGCTTGTTGCCGGCACATGGCGGCTATCGGTCGCTGAAATCTTACCAGAAAGCGGAGCTGGTTTATGACGTGACGTTTCGGTTCTGTAGACGCTTTTTGAGCAAGGGTGATCGCACCGTGGATCAGATGGTCCAGGCGGCGCGTTCCGGAAAGCAGAACATTGCCGAGGGGAGCAAGGCCTCGGGCACCTCTAAGGAGACGGAGATCAAGCTGGTGAACGTGGCGCGGGCAAGTTTGGAGGAACTGTTGGCCGACTATGAGGACTTCCTGCGCGTGCGGGACGCGGCGGTGTGGGACAAGGCGAGCAAGGAAGCGCGGTTTGTGAGGCGGCTCGGGGCAAAGGTGGGCGTGGGCTTCGAGGACTTTCGCGAGTTTGTGGAAACGCGGCCGGGCGCGGTGGTGGCGAACATCGCATTGTGCCTCATCCACCAGGCGAACTATCTGCTCGACCAGCAGATCAGGCAGTTGGAGGAGGCGTTTCTCAAGGAGGGTGGGCTGCGGGAACGGATGACGCGGGCGCGGTTGTCGGCGCGGGCGCGGCAGGCGAGGTGATGGGAGCGGAACGCTTCGGTGGAGACGCGGGGGCCGACTCGGAATGAGGCGCTAAAAAAGGTCCTATAGGACTTATGGGACCTATAGGACCTATGGCCCGGCATTGCCAGGTGGAGCGGCGATGAGGATGCGCACGAGGCGCGCTCCTCCGCTTACAGCGCGGCCAGCGCGGCGTTGAGGGTCGCGCTGGGGCGGAGGGCGGCGGAGGCCTTGGCGTCGTCGGGGCGGTAGTAGCCGCCGATGTCGGCGGGCTTGCCCTGCACGGCGACCAGCTCGGAGACGATCTGCTTCTCGGCGGAGGTGAGCTTCTCGGCCAGGGGCTTGAAGGCGGCGGCGAGCTCGGCGTCCTTCGACTGAGCGGCGAGGGCCTGGGCCCAGTAGAGCGCGAGGTAGAAGTGGCTGCCGCGGTTGTCGATGCCGGCGCCGACCTTGCGGGCCGGGCTCTTGTCGTTCTCGAGGAACTTGCCGTTGGCCTCGTCGAGGGTCTCGGCGAGGACCTGGGCCTTGGCGTTCTTCTGCGTGACGGCGAGGTGCTCGTAGCTCGCGGCGAGGGCGAAGAACTCGCCGAGGCTGTCCCAGCGGAGGAAGTTTTCCTCCTGGAATTGCTGCACGTGCTTGGGCGCGGAGCCGCCGGCGCCGGTTTCGAAGAGGCCGCCGCCGTTCATGAGGGGAACGATGGAGAGCATCTTGGCCGAGGTGCCGACCTCGAGGATGGGAAAGAGGTCGGTGAGGTAGTCGCGGAGGACGTTGCCGGTGACGCTGATGGTGTCCTGGCCCTTGACGATGCGCTCGAGGCTGGCCTGGGTGGCGGCGGCGGGCGGGAGGATCTGGATGTCGAGACCGGCGGTGTCGTGGTCTTTCAAATACGCCTTCACCTTGGCGATGAGCTGCGCGTCGTGGGCGCGGGCCTCGTCGAGCCAGAAGATGGCGGGCGTCTTGGAAAGGCGGGCGCGGTTGACGGCGAGTTTCACCCAGTCGCGGATCGGGGCGTCCTTGGTCTGGCAGGCGCGCCAGACGTCGCCCTGCTCGACGCTGTGCTCGAGGAGGACGGCGCCGGAGCTGTCGGTGACGCGCACCTTGCCGGCGGCGGGGATCTCGAAGGTCTTGTTGTGGGAGCCGTATTCCTCGGCGGCCTGGGCCATGAGGCCGACGTTGGGCACGGAGCCCATGGTCTTGGGATCGAGGGCGCCGTTTTTCTTACAGAAATCGATGACGGTCTGGTAGACGCCGGCGTAGGAGCGGTCGGGGATGACGGCGAGGGTGTCCTGCTGTTTGCCGGCCTTGTTCCACATCTGGCCGGAAGTGCGGATCATCGCGGGCATGGAGGCGTCGATGATGACGTCGGAGGGGACGTGGAGGTTGGTGATACCCTTGTCGGAGTTGACGTAGGCGAGGGCGGGGCCGGTGGCGAGGGCGGCCTCGATGTCGGCCTCGATCGCGGCCTTCTGGTCGGCGGGCAGGGTGGCGATCTTGGCGACGAGGTCGCCGAAGCCGTTGTTAAAATCCACCCCGAGTTGGGCGAACGTGGCGGCGTGTTTGGCGATGAGGTCCTTGAAGAAGACCTTCACGACGTGCCCGAAGAGGATGGGGTCGGAGACCTTCATCATCGTGGCCTTGAGGTGGACGGAGAAGAGAACGCCGTCGGCCTTGGCCTCGGCGATGGCCTTTTCGAGGAAGGCGACGAGGGACTTCTTGCCCAGCTTGGTGGCGTCGAGGATCTCGCCGGCGAGGAGGGGCGTCTTTTCCTTGAGGACCTTGGGGGCGGAGCCGTCTGCGGGGACGAACTCGATCTTGACCGTGGTGGCGGCGGGGACGGTGACGGACTTCTCGTTGGCGAAGAAGTCGTCGCCGCTCATGGAGGCGACGCGAGTCTTCGAGGAGGCGGACCAGGCGCCCATGGAGTGGGGGTGCTTCTTGGCGTAGGCCTTGACGGCGCCGGGGGCGCGGCGGTCGGAGTTGCCCTCGCGGAGAACGGGATTCACGGCGGAGCCGAGGACCTTGGCGTAGCGGGCCCGGGCGTCCTTCTCGGCGTCGGTGACGGGGTTTTCGGGGAACTCGGGGAGGGCGTGGCCCTTGGCCTGGAGTTCGGCGATGGCGGCCTTCAGCTGCGGAATGGAGGCGGAGATGTTGGGCAGCTTGATGATGTTGGCCTCGGGCTTGAGCGTGAGGGCGCCGAGCTCGGCGAGGGCGTCGGGGGCCTTGTCGAAGGCGGCGAGGATACGGCCGGAGAGGGAGATGTCGCGCGTCTCGACGGTGATGCCGGCCTTCTTCGAGTAGGCCTGCACGATGGGCAGGAGCGAATAGGTGGCGAGCGCGGGGGCTTCGTCGGTGATGGTGTAGATGATCGAGGGAGCGGCGGACATGATGGGCGGGATAAGTTGCGTTTAACGAAAGGGACGAGCGAACGCGCCCGGGGCGGAGGGTCAACGCGTGAAGCGCGTAATGACCAATGCCGAAGGGAGACCGCGGGTTTGCGGGGCAGGTATTAGCGGACAAGGCACGGCGGTGAGGAGCGCTAATGCGAAGCGAGGCGAGGAACAGGCCGGCCAAGCCGACAGCGTAGCACTTCCCTTCGTCAGACCGAGGCATCCTGCTGATCGGACGAGGCGGCGGGCCGGATGTGGCGGATAAGCCGCCTGACCGGATACCAAAGAAACACGAAAGCAAAAACCAGCACAGTGAAGGCCTTCACCAGCCACCATAGACCGGAGAAAAAGCGGAGCATCACGACGCGCTTAAAGTATGCGCTTTTGTCGACGGCGAGTCGCGCCTGGTCGGGCGCGCCATAGAGCTCGGCCAGCTTGAGATATTCGTAGGCGGGTTCCACGCCGTGGACATGTTCACAAATGCGGGCCAGGGTGTGGAGCAGGTCGCCCACGTAAACGTCCCGGGGCTTCACGAACTTCATCCGCTCACTAAGCTGGTAGTGGACGGCGCGTAGCACCTCGCTGACCTTCTGCGGGCCTTCGGCAGTTTTTATAACCGTGGTGTCGGTAAAGTCGTCCGGGAGTTCGATCAGCGGGGTAAAGGCTGCCGACGGATTCTGCCGCTGGCGCAGTTTGGCCTTCAGGATGAGGACGTGGACCCACTCGGTGCGAAGAGGCGAACCGGGGTTGCGGCGAAAAGCCTCGCTGATCCAGAAAAGCGCCGGTTGGTCCTGCTTGTTGAGTTCGTAGGCGGTGCCGAGGTTGGCGGCGACGCTGTAGCGACCGGGTTCGGCCTTTTCGGCTTCATGAAGCAAGGCGACAGCCACAGCGTAACGGCCGGCGAAAATTGCAGACAGCGCGTCCGATTCCTTTTGCTCGGACAAGGTGCGGCGCGGGCCGCCAAGGTAGTCTTGAGCGTAGGCCGAGGGCTGCTTTTCCACTATGCGGCTCAAAGCGTGGGCGGCCTCGAGCGCGCTGCGCTTGTCCTCTTCCAGTTGCTCGTGATCGATGCGGTTCAGGCACGCAGTCACCTGCGGGGCACCACAAATCCAGAGCATCAAGATGGCTACGAAAGGGGTGGCGTGCACGACGAAGCGAGACTGGGGAGCGGAGCGTTATAGACGCCAGTTATCTCCTGTGAACGGGACAAACTCTTTCCGCGCAGGTTGGGGCGGTGTTTCCGTGACGGAAGCTTCCGTCTCTTCCCCGCGGGACACGATGACGGCGATGACGAGGTCGCCGGTGACGTTCAATGCGGTGCGGCACATGTCGAGGAGGCGGTCGATGCCGAGGATGATCGCGATCGCCTCGCCGGGCACGCGGATCGTCACAAGCACGCCGACCACGAGCGGCAGCGAGCCGCCCGGAACGCCGGCGGTGCCGACGCTCGCCATCACGCACATTAGGGCGACGACGAGTTGCTGCGAAAGACTGAGGTCGACGCCGAAGACCTGCGCCAGGAAGAGCACGGTGACGCCCTCGTAGAGCGCGGTGCCGTTCTGGTTGGCGCTGGCTCCGACGGTGAGGACGAAGCGGCTGATGCGGGCGGGAATCTTGAGGTTTTGCTCGGCGACGCGGAGGGAGACGGGGAGGGTGGCGTTGCTCGAGGAGGTGGCGAAGGCGGTGACGATGGCCTCGCGGCTCTGTCGGAAAAATTCGAGCGGCGAGCGGCGGCCGAGCGTGGCGATGAAAATCGGGTAACTGACGAACTGGTGGAGCGCGAGGCCGAGGAGCACGACGCCCGTGTAGGCGCCGAGGGTTTTCACGAGGCCGAGCCCGAGGGTGGCCGTGAGCGAGAAACCGAGGCAGGCGACGCCGAGCGGGGCGAGCTTCATAGCGAACTCGATGATCTGTAGGCAAACGTCGAATACGGCGCGGAGAACGGCCAGAAGGGGCGCGCCGCGCTCGGCGGGGAGCATCGCGAGGCCGACGCCGAAGAAGAGCGAGAACACCATCACGGAGATGAGCCCGCCGCCGGTGTAGTTGGGCGCGAAGGCGTTGACCGCCTCGGCGAGAGGGTTCTGCGGGATGAGGCCTGACAGCGTTTCGGCGAGGGGCGGGGACTTGGCCTCGGCGATGGCGATCTTGCCGGCGGCGTCGGCGCGATACTCCGCGATGAGGGCGGCGCGGGTGTGGGGCGACATGCGTTCGCCGGGGGCGATGATGTTGGCCACGGCGAGCGCGATGGCGACGCCGACTCCGGACAGGAGAAGGGTGGCGCCGACGCATTTGAGCCCGACGCGGCCGAGTTTGCGGAGGTCGCCGATCTCCGCGACGCCGAGGACGATGGCGGAGAAGATGAGCGGGATCACCACCATGAAGATGATCCGGATGAAGAGGCGGCCGAGGGGCTGGACGACCTGGGAGAGCCACCACGCGAGGCGTTCGCGTGGGGCGGGGTCGCCGGTGGTGGCGAGCGAGCTTTCGACGAGGTGGTGGACCCAGAGGCCGAGGAGAGCGCCGAAGAGGAGGCCGCCAAGGATAAGGGCGGGGCGCGACCATTTCAGCGGGTTGAGTTGCAGGGGCATGGGGCGAGGCTCGGGACGGCGGACGCGGGAGGCAAACGAGTTGAAGATCGGATTCGGGCTGGCACGGGACGGACGGCGCGTCAGCGTGCGCGCATGAGCAAGAACCAGTCCGCCTCTGAAACGCCTGAGGAAATCAAGATCCGCGCCGAGCCGATCGAGTTGTCGCAGTTTTTGAAGTTCGCCGGGATTTTCGACAGCGGTGGCGAGGCGAAGCACGCGATCAACAACGGTCTCGTCAAAGTGAACGGCTTGGTCGAGACGGCGGCGCGGAAGAAGATCTTCGCGGGCGCGAAGGTGGAGTGCGGGGATCGCGCGCTGGTGGTCGGGCTGTATCGCTGAGCGGTCGGCGTAACGGCGCGAGCAGACGGAGCGGGCGGTGTTGCCGGGAGCGCCCGCAAGCGGGCGGGCTATGGGGCGGAGGGGGCCGACGCGGGGGCGCTTGGCGCGTCGGGAGCGGGCGCGACGGTTTTGATGAAATAGTTGCGACGCGAGGCGCTGTGGCCGCGGGTGGGGCGGCGGGTGGCGGGATCGCTGTAGCCCTTGCCGCCGCGATAGCTTTGCCGGTTCGGGTCCTTGGCGCACTCGATCTGGTAGCGCTGCATGCGGTCGAAGACATCCAGGAGCTGCGCCTGGTCGGCGTAGGCGTCGAGGCCCGAGCGATCAAGGGCGAGGAGGGTTTCGTGGACGGCCTCGAGCGTGCTGAGGCAGCCTTCCTGCGGCTGTTGTTTGATGACAAAGCGGCTCGGCGCCGTGGGCGTGAACATGATCCGAGGGAGCGTTTGCAGCGTCTTGGAGAGGCGGAGCATCTTGCGCGCGCAGGCCCAGGTGGCGTCAAGCAGGAGGACGACGAGCCGTTTGCCGGCGTAGTCGGCGGGCGTGAGTTCGCCGCGGGAGAGGTTGCGCGCGGCGGGGCCGGGATAGAGGAGGACGCAGTGGTTGGCGGGATCGCGGAGAAGCGCCTGCACGGGCTCGTGGTCGTCGAAGCCGACGCCGACCTGGATTTCGCTGTTTGGGAGGCAGAGGTGGGTGAGGCGGCCGGTGCCGGCTTTCTCCTGCTTAAATTCCTTCGGGTGCATCAGGAACACGAAGCGCGTGCGAGTGGGCATCGGGCGCAGCGATCCGCACCAGCAGAGCGGTTGCGGCCAGAAGCAGCGGTAGCACATCACACGCATTTTGAGCAGGGAGCGGGGAGCCAGGAGCGGGGAGCCGGA
>CBIHRE010000224.1:0-7665 GCA_966212385.1 uncultured Akkermansia sp.
TTGCGTCTACGGCCCCCGCCAGTGCGCCAACGAGGACCAGGGCTGGATAACCCACTTCCTCGTCAACGCCCTCGCCGGCCGCCCCGTCACGATCTACGGCGACGGTCGCCAGGTGCGCGACGCCCTCCACGTCGACGACATGGTCGACGCCCTCCTTCGCGCCTTGGAACGCATCGATCGCCTGACCGGCCGCGCCTTCAACGTCGGCGGCGGTCCCGGGCGCAGCACCAGCCTTCTCGAACTCGTCGACACCATTCGCGAGCTCTGCACCTCGTCGCCCGCCATCGAGTTCTCCGAATGGCGCGCCGCCGACCAGCGCTACTACGTCTCCGACATCCGTCGTTTCTCGGCCGCGACCGGATGGAGCCCGCGCGTGGGCCTCTCCGCCGGCATCGCCCGCCTCCACCGCTGGCTCGTGGAGAATCCCGTCATGGCCCCCGCCGAATTCGCCGCGACATCCACCCCATGAAGACGGACCACCTCGCCGCCGTCCTCGCCGCCCCCGGTCGCCTCGAACACCGTCGTCCCCTTTGTCCCGTGACTCGCGCGCCGGACGATGCCGCGGCGCGACCGCAGGATCGCGGCGTATGCGGCGTCATGCTCCCTGCGCCCCCGACCACGGAGCCCCGCCGCTACATCGACGCCGCCGGCGAAAACGCCTCCTCCGTCCATCCGCGCGTCCGCTCCAAAGCCCTCCGCAAGGCCCCCGTGCTTTTATGACAACCGACCAATCCCTTCTCCGCGATCTGCCGGAGGCCGCGTTCACGCCGTTCGCGCGTCCGCACTCGCCCGCCTCGCTCATCATGGCGCCCGGCGTTCCCGACCGCGCCCCGGCCTGTGGCGCGTCTCCGCGCCGCGTCCTCATGACCGCCGACCCTTTTGGCGGCATATGGACTTACATGCTCGAGCTCGTGCGCGGCCTCGTCGCCGCGGACGTCGACGTCGTCGTCGCCTCGATGGGCGGCCCCGTCTCCCCCGCGCAACGCGCCGCCTTCGGCCGCCTCGGCCCCCGCGCCACGCTCCTCGACGACCATCGCCGCCTCGAATGGATGGACAAACCGTGGGACGACGTCGCCTCCACCGGCGAATGGCTCCTCGAACTGGAGCGTGAACACCGCCCCGACATCATCCATCTCAACGGCTACGCCCACGCCGCGCTCCCCTTCCGCGCCCCCGTGATCGTGGCCGCCCACTCCTGCGTCTACTCCTGGTGGCGCGCCGTCCATCGCTGCTATCCGCCCGCCTCCTTCCACCGTTACCACGAGGCCGTCGCCCGCGGCCTCCGCGCCGCCCGCATCGTCGTCGCCCCCTCGCAGGCGATGCTCTCCGCGCTCATCGCGCAATACGGCGAGCTCCCCTCCGCCCGGGTCATCCCCAACGGCCGCTCGCCGCTCCCCTCGCCCGGTCTCCTGCGCGAAAACGTCGTCCTTGGCGTCGGTCGGCTCTGGGACGAGGCCAAGAATCTCCGCGCCCTCGCCGACGTCGCGCCGAGCCTCCCCTACCCGTGGACGGTCCGTCTCGCCGGCGCGGCGCGCTCGCCCGACGGCGACCTCGTTTCGCTGCCCGGCGTCGAGCTCCTCGGCCAGCTCCCCGACCACTCGCTTGGCGCGCACCTCGACCGCGCCACCATCTTCGCCTCGCCCGCGCGTTACGAGCCCTTCGGCCTTTCCGTGCTCGAAGCCGCCCACGCCGGCTGCGCCCTCGTCCTCGGCGACATCCCCGGCCTGCGCGAAAACTGGGACGGCGCCGCCACCTTCGTCGCCCCCGACGACCGCGTCGCCCTCCGCGCCGCCATCGTCGAGCTCATCAACCGCCCATCCCTGCGCCGCCGGCTCGTCGCCGAGGCCCGCGCCCGCGCCGCCGCCCTTACCCCCGGCCGCATGTGCGCCGCCTACCTCGACGCCTATTCCCGCCTGCTTTGCCCCGTCGCCCCCGCCGAGGAGGCCGCGTCCGCGCCTCGTTACGCCAACTCCGCCCCCGCGACGACCGACCGGCTCCCCTCTCCCGTTTTCTCCCAACCTGCTCCGCAACCTGTCCTCGCATGAAAATCGTCCTCTTCTATCATTCGCTTCTCTCCGACTGGAACCACGGCAACGCCCACTTTCTCCGCGGCGTCGCCCGCGAACTCGGCCGCCGCGGCCACGAGGTTCTCGTCTACGAGCCCCTGGACAACTGGAGCCTGCGCAACCTCGTCGAACACCACGGTCTCGCCCCTCTCCGACGTTTCCACGACATCTACCCCGACCTCCACTCCCGCGCCTACGATCCCGCCAACCTCGATCTGGACACCGTGCTCTCCGACGCGGACCTCGTCCTCGTCCACGAGTGGAATTCCCCCGCGCTCGTCCAACGCGTCGGCGAGGCCCGGCTGCGGCACGACTTCACCCTCTTTTTCCACGACACCCACCACCGTCTCGTCACGCAGCCCGACGCGATGCGCTCGTATAACCTTTCCCACTACGACGGCGTCCTCGCCTTCGGCCGCGTCCTCCGGGATCTCTACCTCCGCGAGCGCCTCGCCCTTCGCGCCTTCGTCTGGCACGAGGCCGCCGACACCACCGTGTTCTACCCGCGGCCCTTCGTCACGCCCCAGTCCGACCTCGTCTGGATCGGCAACTGGGGCGAGGAGGAACGCAGCGCCGAGATCCACGAATACCTCCTCGATCCGGTCCGGGATCTCTCTATCTCCACCACCGTCCACGGCGTGCGCTATCCCCCCGCCGCCCTCGACGCCCTCGCCGAGGCCGGGGCCGACTATCGCGGCTGGTTGCCCAACTTCGACGTGCCCGAGGTCTACGCACGCCACCGCGTCACCCTCCACATCCCGCGACGCCCCTACGTCCGCGCCCTGCCCGGCATCCCCACGATCCGCCCCTTCGAAGCCATGGCCTGCGGCATCCCGATGGTCTCCGCCCCCTGGGATGACGCCGAGGATCTCTTCACCCCGGGCGAAGACTACCTCGTGGCCCGCGACGGCGACGAGATGAAGGAGCAACTCACCCTCCTCCTTTCCGACTCCGACCTCCGCCGCGAGATCGCCGGCCGCGCCCTCGCCACCATCCGTGCGCGCCACACCTGCGCGCACCGCGTCGACGAGCTCCTCGCCATCCACCGCCAGGTCCGCTCCGCCTCCGCGCACGCCCCCGTCTTCGCCGCCGCCTCCTGAAGCGGTCTCCCGTCCCGGTCTCGTCCCGCCGACTTCTCTCTCCGGCTCCCAGCTCCCTCCTCCTCGCTCTCTCGTGCAACCGCTCGAAATCGCCTTCTTCGGCTCCAGCCTCGTGTCTTCCTACTGGAACGGCACCGCCACGTATTACCGCGGCCTCCTCCACGCGCTCGCCCGCCGCGGCCACCGCATCACCTTCTACGAACCCGACGTCTTCGAGCGTCAGCAACACCGCGACATGGCCGACCCCGACTGGGCCCGCATCGTGGTTTATTCCGCCGCCGGTCCGGACGACGTGCTTCCCGTCGTCGAGGAGGCTTCACGGACCGCCGACCTCGTCGTCAAGGCCAGCGGTGTCGGCGTGCATGACGCGCTTCTCGAGGAGGCCGTGCTCGCCTTCCGTCGCCCCGGCGCGCGCGTGGTTTTCTGGGACGTCGACGCCCCCGCCACGCTCGACCGGGTGATCGGCGATCCGCTCGACCCCTTCCGCACCCTCATCCCGCGCTACGACCTCGTCCTCACCTATGGAGGCGGCCAACCCGTGGTCGAGGCCTACGAGGACCTCGGCGCCGCGTGTTGCGTCCCCGTCTACAACGCCCTCGATCCCGAGACCCACCACCCCGTGCCCGCCGAGCCCTCGCTCTCCGCCGCGCTCGGCTTTCTCGGCAACCGCCTCCCCGACCGCGAACGCCGCGTCGAGGAGTTTTTCCTCACCCCCGCCGCCATGCGCCCCGGACTTGGCTTCCTCCTCGGCGGCTGCGGCTGGGACGACAAACCCGCCCCGGCGAACGTCCGCCGCCTCGGCCATGTCGGCTCCGCGTTTCACAACGCCTTCAACTCGTCCTGCCGCGTCGTGCTCAACATCAACCGCGAAAGCATGGCCCGCTACGGTTTCTCCCCGTCCACGCGCCTCTTCGAGGCCGCGGGCGCCGGCGCCTGCCTGGTCACCGATCGCTGGGAGGGCGTCGAGCAGTTCCTCGAACCCGGCTTCGAGGTGCTCGTCGCCGCCGACGGGTCCGAGGTCGCCGACTGGCTCGACCAGCTCACCCCCGCCCGCGCCTCCGCCATCGGCCGCGCCGCCCGCCGCCGTATCCTTTCCGAGCACACCTACGGGCACCGCGTCATCGGCCTCGAGGCCCTCCTCGACGCGCAGACGCCCGCCCCGGCCCACGCATGAGGTGGCACGGGCGTCCCGCCCGTGACGAGCAGGCGTCCCGCCTGCCCGCCCCCGCCCCGAACACGCGCACGCGCTCTCCGCCGTATCCTCCCTGACAGCCTCCACGCATGAAACTCGTCGTCCTCGGCCTCTCGCTCAGCTCCACCTGGGGCAACGGCCACGCCAACACCTGGCGCGCGCTCCTCGGGGCTTTCGCCCGCCGCGGACACGAGATCCTCTTCCTCGAGCGCGACGTGCCTTGGTATGCCGCCAACCGCGACCTCGTCGACTGCCCCTACGCACGCCTCGTCCTCTACAAGGACCTCCACGCCCTCCAGCGCGAACACACCGCCGCCATCCGCGCGGCCGACGCCGTCATCATCGGCTCCTACGTGCCCGAGGGCGTGCGCGTCGGCGAATGGGTGCTGCTCACCGCGCGCGGCCTCGTCGCCTTCTACGACATCGATACGCCCGTCACCCTCGCCAAGCTCCGCCGCGGCGACCACGAATACATCTCGCCCGAACTCGTCCGTCGCTACCCGCTCTACCTTTCCTTCAGCGGCGGTCCCGTCCCCCAAACGATCGAGCAGGAGTTTCGCTCGCCCCGCGCCCGCGTCCTCCACTGCGCCGTCGACCCCGCGCTCTACCACCCCGAGGAGGAGTCCGCCCGCTGGGATCTCGGCTACCTCGGCACCTACCACTCCGACCGCCAGCAAGCCCTCGAAACTCGATTGATCGAGCCCGCCCGCCGCCTTCCCGACGCACGCTTCGTCATCTCCGGCGCGCAATACCCCGAGACCCTCGCCTGGCCGCCCAACGTCGAACGCGTCTCGCACCTTCCGCCCGCCTCGCATCGCGCCTTCTACAACGCCCAGCGCTTCACGCTCAACATCACCCGCGCCGACATGCTCGCCACCGGCTGGTCGCCCGGCGTCCGGCTCTTCGAGGCCGCCGCCTGCGGCACGCCGATCATCACCGACCGCTGGCCCGGCCTGGAAAACTTCTTCACCCCCGGCGTCGAAATCCTCGTCGCCGACGACGTCTCGGACGTCGAGCGCATCCTCCGCGAGCTCCCTCGCCCCGACGCCGCCGCCCTCGGGGCCGCCGCCCGCGCCCGCGTCCTCCGCGAACACGGCGCCGAGCAACGCGCCGCCGAGCTCGATCAACATCTGCGCGAGGCCGCGACCCCTTCCCGGGAAAGAACCGCTCCCTCGGCCGCATCCTCGACCGTCATCGCGGCCCCCGCCCCGTCCTTTCCGCCCCAAGCCGCCGATTCCCCGCTCCCTGCTCCCGGCGCCACGCTCCCTGCTCCAAACCCCGCGCGCCTAACCGGCCCCGCGCCTCGCGGCGCCGCCGGTCTCGCCGCCGAGATCGCCGCGCTCGGCCCCTGGTCCCAAAACCTCCACCTGCCCGACGGCTCTCGGACCGCGCCGCAACACCCGCTCGGCGATTTTCCCGCCGTCCACTGGGAGGAGATCGCGCCCCACCTTCCCAAACGCCTCGATGGCTGGACCGTCCTCGACATCGGCTGCAACGCCGGCTTCTACAGCATCGAGCTCGCCAAGCGCGGCGCCGAGGTCACCGGCATCGACGCCGACCCGCATTGCATCCGCCAGGCGCGCTGGGCCGCCGCCCTCCACGGCCTCGAGAACCGCGTCGGCTTCCGGCAGGCCGGCGTCTACGACCTCGCCCGCTGGGACCACGACTACGACCTCGTGCTCTTCCTCGGCGGATTCCACCGCCTGCGCTATCCCGCCCTGGGCCTTGACCTCGCCGTCGAGCGCGCCCGACGCCTTTTTCTTTTCCAGACGCTCACGCTTCCCGGCGACGGGGAATACGAGACGCCCGACAACCAGGAACTCGACCAGCGCTCCACGCTCCTCGACCCGGCCTGGCCCAAGATGGCCTTCATCGAAAAGAGCCTCGCCGGCGACCACTCCAGCTGGTGGATCGCCAACCACGCCGGCGTCGTCGCCATGCTCCGCTCCGCCGGCCTCGGCGTCGTCTCCCGGCCCGGCCGCGAGATCTATCTCTGCGAGCCCACGCGCCTCCACGACGAGCACCCGCCCCTCCGCTGGGATCCCGCCGAGCTCGACGCCGCCTGCGGCCGCTCCCGCGCCGCCCCCTCCAAGCGATAGAGCATTTAAAATTACGTCGTAGCCGAAAAAATGTGCGCTTGGTCGTGGCACGGGCGTCTCGCCCGTGGGTTCGGAACATGGGCGGGACGCCCATGCCACTTAAAAATCGACCACGACTTTATTTGAAACACGCTAGCATCGTCCGGACGGATCTCCCGCCTCCTCCGCGGACAAGGCGCATTCGCTTTTCGAATACGACGATGGGCGCTCGTCGCCTCGGCGGCGTCGCATCCGGCGCCGGCCGATCCCTCCTTCGGCCTCCTCGACCGCTCCGACCGCCCATCGGTGATTCGACCGGGGCCACATTCGGGGAGCCTCGGCCCACGGGCCCGTTGCCGCGCGACTCCGCGCCGCAAAAGCATTATCCCGCCCCCTCCCGGGGCTTTGCAAAACAACCCAAACCCTAGCAAACCATGAAAACCACCCTGCAATCCCTGCTCAGCGCCGCCCTTCTGGCCGCCCCGCTCGGTCTCGTCGCCCAAACCACGACGACGGTTCCGACCACCCGCGCGAGCTACTCCAGCGATCCCGCCGACTGGGGCCCCAAGGCCGGCGAAATGGAGTTCACCCTCAGCGGCACCGGCGTCTCCAACAAGGACCTCGACAACTCCGGCGGCGGCGCCACCGCCTCCCTCGGCTGGTATCTCAACGACACCCTCGAGGCCGTCGTCCGCCAGACCATCACCTACGCCAACGCCGACACCGGCAGCGACTCCTGGTCCGGCACCACCCGCGTCGCCCTCGACCAGCACATCCTCGCCCGCGGCGCCGTCCGCCCCTTCGTCGGCGTCAACTTTGGCGGCGTCTACGGCGACGACACCAACGAGACCTGGCTCGCCGGTCTCGAGGCCGGCGCCAAATTCTACGTGAAGGAATCCACCTTCATCTTCGCCATGGTCGACTACGGCTGGTCCTTCGACGACGGCGACGACGCCGACGACACCTTCAGCGATGGCGGCTTCACCTGGCAGCTCGGCATCGGCTTCAACTTCTGACCTCTCCCCCCGCGCGGATTTCCCCTGCCGCACGGGGCGCCAACCCCGCAGCCCCCCGGCTGCGGGGTCTTTTTTCATCTTCAACTCGCCCATGTCCGACACCGCCGCATCCACGCTCCCCGTTCCGCTCCCCTCATCGCTTCCCCACTCCCGGCGCCGGCTCTTCCTGCGCATGATCGCCGGGCTCGTTCTCCTCCTCGTTCTCGTCCGCCT
>CBIHRE010000225.1:0-7661 GCA_966212385.1 uncultured Akkermansia sp.
CCTTCGGACGGACAAAATGATAGCTCACCCGATCCACGAAGAGCTGATCCCCCGTCAGGATGTCGAAGGACAACATGCGCTCGCCGACCCGAACCGTCTTACCCGTGCGCAAAAAATAGCCCCGCTGCACACCCGCCGCCGTCGTCACCGTCGCCTCCACGAGCCGTCCCGCCTGCCGTTCGGCTTGGAAGATCTCCGCCAGTGAACGTTTGTCCCCGGGGAAGAACGCGTCGCGCAGCACCCAATCCATATCGAAATCCATCGGCACGCGCACCGTCGCCGCACGCTGTCCGACGAAGAGCCGATACTCCCGCAATTTGGCCGGCAAGACGCCCCAGGCCCGACCCGGAACCTCCGCAAAAGCCACGATCCCGCGCCCCCCGCCGATCGGCAGCAGCACCTCGCCGTTGTCGGGCGCATCCACGCGTCGGGTTTTCGCACCAAACGCGGCGAGACGGACGATCTGCGCGGCCCCCGAAGGCTCCTCGGACTTCGACTTAAACACCTCGCCCGTCATTCCATAGTAGGAAGGCCACATCGAGTTGGTCGGGATCTTGAACGGCTGCACATAAAAGGCGCGCAGCCCCAGGATGACGATCGCCGCCACCAGGAGGAATTCCACGTTCTCCACGATCCAGGACTTCGGATAATGGGTCCCGCCATGACGACGCAGCACGCGCTCGAGCGCATCGATGCCTAGCTTCAATTTCGCGGTATCCGCCTTCTCCCGCAGAAGTTGCCGCACCGCCGCGCCCGACTCGGACAACTCGCCACGCTCGGCCTCGCTCATCACGTCCTTGCGGTAGTTGAAAACCTTCTCGGCCAACTCGAGCCAATCGGAGGCAAGGCGGCGGGTCTTCTGGTGCTGGGAAGCGAAAAGGCCAAACATGGGTAAACGGTTAAAACCCTTATCCGACGCGAACGCGCCCCGGGCCGAAAGCAAAAAGACAAGTCTCTGTCCCTGGGGTGTTTTCCCTCACGATACGGATTGGCAGATGCAGTTTGGTGTAAAATACATTGAAACATTCAAACGCCGCCTCTGGTCGGCTTGCCCGATTCGCCCCATGTCAGCGACTTCCGTTCGTCCCATCTTCGTTTTCCCCGCTCACGCTTGCGCGTTTGTAGAGACATGGTCGCGGACAAACGCCGCCTGCGTCCGGAACTCGAAACGTCTTCGCGCCGGATGTCCCCCGGCCGCCTCCACACGCCCGGCGACCGCGTTCACCTGCCCGCAGGCGTCCTCCGAAAACCGCGGGCCCGACGCCCTTTTCCGCTGATGCGAAGCTCGGCAACCAGCGTGCGCCTCCTGGCCGGCGCCCTCCTCGCCACCGTCGTGTTTCAGACACGGGCGTCCGCTCGCGAGACCGTGGAGGGGGGGGCGACGACGGCGGTCCCCGTTTCCGCCGAAGCGCTCAAGGCGGCCTTTCTGGTGAATTTCGTCCGCTTCGCCGACTGGCCGGCGGGCACGCCCGGAGACTTTATTCCCTACTCGATCGGCATCTCGGGCAACCGGCAGCTCGAGGACGAATTGATCCGGCTGGCCGACCGCCAACTGGTGCGAGGCCATCGCATTCGCGTGGTTCGCATCAACAGCCTCGCCGACCTCGCCGGCCTCCACGTCGCCTATTTCGACCAGGAGGCCAACGAATCCGAAGGCATCTCCGCCCGCGAGGCGCTCCCCCTGCTGCGCGCCCGCCCGGTGCTCACCGTCTCCAACAGCCCGGATTTCCTCGCAGCCGGAGGCATGATCCGAATTTTCCGCGAAGAGAAAGCGCTTCGTTTCGACATTTCCGCCGAGACCGCGCGAGACTCCGGCCTCGTCCTCAGTTCCCGCCTCCTCGCCCTCGCTCGTCCCCGCCTCCCCGGGCCGCCCCAAACCGTCAGCAGCCTGCAATGAGAGCCAGCACCCCCACGCTCCGCCGCCACGTCCTCGTTTTCGCCATCGGGATGAGCGGCGCCGTCCTCGTCTGTGTCGGCGCCATCCTCTTTGTCCATCACCTCGGCCAGGCGCGCGACCGCCTCGTCGACACCCTCCAGTCGACCGCCCGCATGATCGCGGCCAATTCCTCCGTCGCCCTCGCCTTTGGCAACACCGAGGAGGCCACCGACGTGTTGTCCTCCCTCCGACATAACCCCCTTCTGGTCTCCGCCGTTCTCTACGATCTTCAGGGCCGCCCCTTCGTTTCCTACGGCCGCCCGCTCGAACACATCCCTGAACCGCTCGACCCCGCCTCGGCCGTGATGGTCGACGTCGTCAACAAAAACGAAACCTACGGCCGACTCCTCATCGTCACCGATAATCGCGCCGAGCTCCGCCGCACCGCCTTCACCTGGGCCGCCGTCTACGGCTTCGCCTTTGTCCTCACCGCCATCCTCGGCCTGTTCCTGGTCCGCCGCTTCGAGCGCGCCGTCGCCGCCCCCATCGTGAAACTCGCGCTCACCGCCGAAGACGTCACCACCCGCCGCGACTATTCCGTGCGCGCCGACGTCCGCGGCCCGGCCGAGGTGGCCGCGCTCGCCGAAGCCTTCAACACCATGCTCCTTGAGGTCGGTCGCCGCGACGAGACGCTCGCCCGCCAGCTCATCGCGTTGGACCAAGAGGTCCGCGACCGCAAAGCCGCCCAGGAAACCCTCAAGGAAAACACCCGTGAAATGCTCCGCCTCTCCCACGAGGCGGGCATGGCCGAAGTCGCCGCCGGTGTGCTCCACAACATCGGCAACGCCCTGAACAGCATCAACGTCTCCGCCGAGCTCCTGGCCGACCATCTGCGCACCCGCGCCTCCGTCGCCATCGTCGCCATTCGAGACTTTTTCCGCGCCCCTCCGCCCAAGGCGGCGGCCGTCTTCGACGCCCATCCCGACGGCCCCGCCTTGCGGGATTTCGCCGCCGCCTACGCCGACCACGCCACGGACCACCTCGCCAAGGCCGACGAAGAGCTTTCCGCCCTCCGCACCGGCGTGGCCCACCTCAAGGAGATCGTCGCCCGGCAGCAAACCCTCGCCAAGGCCCCTCGCCGCAGCGAAACCTTCGATCTCACCGAAGCCATCCAGGAAGCCCTGCTCATCGACAAGACCGATGGTCACTCCTCGACCGCCGCGCTCCGCATCGTGAGAACCGCCGATGGCGAAGCGCCGCACAACGTCTACGCGGACCGCAGCGCCGTCGTGAAAATCCTCATCAATCTTTTCGCAAACGCCCGCGCCGCCGTCGGCGCCGCCACCCCCGCGGAGCCCCTGCTCCATATCCACATCGGCGCGCCCACCGACACCCACATCACCGTCGCCGTCGCCGACAACGGGGTCGGCATCCCCGCCGATCAGCTCCTCTCCATCTTCAGCTACGGCTTCACCACCAAGTCCGGCGGCCACGGCTTCGGCTTGCACAACGCCGCCAACACCGCCCGTCTTCTGGGCGGCGCACTTCGCGTGCGCAGCGACGGCCCCGGCCGAGGCGCTGTCTTCACGCTCGAACTTCCCCGCCACCCGCCCGGCACCGCCCATGACGCCTGACCATCGCCGAATCCTCGTCGCCGACGACCTTCCCTCCATCCACGACGACTACCGGAAGATTCTCGCACCGGCAGCACCCGTGCGCCCGAATTTCGCCGACTTCGCCGAATTCGCGCCCCGGCTCAGCGCTCCGGCCGAGCCCATGGCCGCCTTCGATCTCGAGTGCGTCCTGCAAGGCGAACCCGCCGTGGCCGCGGCCGCCGCCGCTCGCGCCGCCGGTCGCCCCTTCGCCCTCGCCTTCGTCGACGTCCGCATGCCCCCCGGAATCGACGGCGTGGAAACCGCCCGCCGCCTGCGCGACATCGATCCCGACATCCAGGTCGTCCTCTGCACCGCCTATTCCGATTATTCCCTCGGCGACATCGCTCGGCGCTTTCCCGACAGCGACGGCCTCCTCATCCTCAAAAAGCCCTTCGACCCGGTCGAGGTGCAGCAACTCGCCCGCTCCCTTTGTCGCAAATGGCAGGTCGCCACCGAAAACGCCTCCCTGCTCGCCGAGCTTGAAACCCGGGTGACACGCCGCACCGAAGAGCTCCGGCAAGCCAAGGCCGATCTCGAGGTCGCCCTCCGCGCCGCCCAAGCCGCCTCGCGCGCCAAATCCGAGTTCCTGGCCAACATGAGCCACGAGATTCGCACCCCGCTCAACGCCGTCCTCGGCATGGCGGAGCTTCTCCAGTCCACCCCGCTCAACGCCGCGCAGCGCGAATTCACCGATACCATCCGCACCAGCGGCGACGCGCTCCTCTCGGTGATCAACGAGATCCTCGACTTTTCCAAAATCGAGCAAGGCCGGATCGAGCTCGAAAGCACCCCTTTTGATATCCGCCGCTGCGTTCGCGAGGCCATCGACATCGCCGTCCCGCCCGCCGCCCATCGCGGCCTCGCCCTTCGCAACCACATCGCGGACGACGTCCCCTCGCTCGTCGTAGGCGACGCTTTTCGCGTCCGCCAGATCCTCGTCAATCTCGTCGCCAACGCCGTCAAATTCACCGAACGGGGCGAGGTCGTCGTCACCGTCACCCGCGTTCCCTCCGCCACTCCCGGCGACATGGAGCGCCTGCGACTGGTGGTCCGGGACACCGGCATCGGCATTCCGCCCGAGCGGCAGGACCGCCTTTTCCAAGCCTTTTCCCAAGTCGACGCCTCCACCACCCGCAAATACGGCGGCACGGGACTCGGCTTGGCCATCACGCACCGCCTCGTCTCTATCTTGGGCGGGCAGATCCGGGTCGAATCGACGCCGGGGCGCGGTTCCGAGTTTCGCGTGGACCTTCCCCTCGTCGCCGCCACCCCTCCCCCCGCCCCGGCTCCGGAGCGAAAGAGCGCCGAAATCCCCTACGACCCCCATTTCTCGCAACAAGTCCCCCTCAAGCTCCTGCTCGTCGAGGACAACCCCGTAAACCAGCGCGTCGCCACGCTTCTTTTGCAAAAGCTGGGCTACTCGCCCTCCTTCGCGCTCAATGGCGCCGAAGCCCTCGCCGCCATCGCCCGGGAGAATTTCGACGTCATTCTCCTCGACGTGCAAATGCCCGTCATGGACGGCCTCGAATGCGCGCGCCGGCTCCGCGCCGAATATCCCGAACCCAAGCGCCCGTGGATCATCGCCATGACCGCCAACGCCCTCGAAGGAGATCGCGAGATCTGCCTCGCCGCCGGGATGGACGACTACACGAGCAAACCCATCCGGACCCCGGTCATCGCCGAAGCCCTCCGTCGCGGCCACGCCGCCCTCGCCCTCCGCCGCCCCGCGACCCAGCTTGAACGTCCATGACGCTCCGCGAACCCGAACTTGTTGAACTCTCCACTCCGTCCGGCCCGATGCGGACGCTTGTTATCCGCCCCGCCGGCGCCGGCCGCTACCCGGGCATCCTTTTCCATTCGGAGATTTTTCAAAACACGGGTCCCATTCGCCGCACCGCCGCCTGGCTCGCGGGCCATGGCTTTATCGTCGCGCTCCCCGAGATCTACCACGAATACCTGCCCGCCGGCACCGTCCTCGCCTACGACCAGGCCGGCTCCGACGTCGGCAATCGTCTCAAGACCACCAAGCCCCTCGCCGGCTACGACGCCGACAACGCCGCCGTCATCGCGTATTTGAAGGACCACGACGCCGGCAACGGTCGCGTCGGCTCCTTCGGCCCCTGCATCGGCGGCCACCTTACCTACCGCGCCGCCCTCCACCCCGAGGTTCGCGCCGCGGCCTGTTTTTACCCGACCGATCTTCACAAGCGCGCCCTCGGCGCCGGCATGAACGACGACTCCCTCGCCCGCGCGGCCGAAATCAAAGGCGAACTCCTGATGGTCTTCGGGCGCCAGGATCCGCACGTGTCCCAGGAAGGCCGCGCCCTCATCTACCAGACGCTCGCCGCCGCGGGCGTGAGCTTCACCTGGCACGAGTTCAACGCCGCCCACGCCTTCCTGCGCGACGAAGGGCTCCGCTACGACGCCGAGCTCTCCCGCCAGGCACTCGGCCTCGCCGTCGACCTTTTCCGCCGCACCCTGACGTAACGTTTGGAGGGCGGCGCTCCGTCGCCGCCTTCTTCAACAGGGTCCTGAATCCCCGCGGTTATCAGCCGCCCATCGAAAACGAAAAAGGCGCGGCCCAAAGCCACGCCTTCCACACCCAAGGAACGCTCATTGAGCCGTTCCATCAGTGGTCGATCCCGGATCGAATTTTCAGTCCTCGTCTCCGCTGCGTCGTTCCGCGTGCCTCATGGCAGCTTCGCCTGCACGATCTTGCTGGCCGCGCCAAAGTCGATCAGGCCCGCCTCCGGACGTTGCTTGAGCGCGCCGATCACCTTGCCCATCTCCTTCTTCGAGCTCGCTCCGGTCGCCGCGATCACCTCGGCGATGATCGCCTCGAGCTTCGCGCCGTCGATGCCCGCCGGGAGGAATTTCTCCAGCACCGCTATTTCGGCCCTGTTCGCCGCCACCAGATCGGCGCGGCCGCCCTTCTCGAACTCCACGATCGCATCCTGAAGGTTTTTCACGCTCTTGCGCAAAGTCGCGGTCGTGAGCGCATCGTCGATCGGCTTGTTCTGGTCCATCGCGGAGCGCTGGATCGCCGCATCCGCCGTGCGGAGGATCGTCGCGCGAGCGCCGTCCTTGGCTTTCATCGCACCGATGATGTCGGCGCGCAGGGTTTCATAGATCGTGGCCATAAGGGGGCCAAGCTGCGCTCAAGCCGGACGCTTCGCCACGAAAATCACATAGCTCCGGCTCCGCGCCCGCGCCCCGGCCCGCGGCGATTCCGCCCGCACACCGATCAAGCCGGCCCCGTTAAGCCGCCGCTCGAAGGCCCTGTCCGGCCCCGCCGACCAGACGAGCAAAGTCCCTCCCGGCCTTAGAGCCGTCGCCAGCCGAACCACGCCGCGCTCGTCATACAAACTCGCGTTGCCTGCCCGGACCATCGCCGCCGGCCCGTTGTCCACATCGAGCGCGATCACGTCCCACTTCGCGCTTCCCAACGCTTCGCGCACGTCGCCCACCCGGGTCGTCACGCGAGCGTCCGCCAGACACGCGCCGTTCAACTCGCGCAGAAAAGTTCGGTTCCACTCCAGCAGCTCCGGCACCAACTCCGCCACCGCCACTCGGGCATCTTTCCCCGCGCCCGCGAGCACCCGCCTCAAGGTAAAGCCGAGCCCAAGGCCACCTACCAATATCCGCGCCCCGGCCCGCTCCTTTGCCGCCTCCGCCGCCAGCTCGCCGAGCCGCTCTTCCGAGTCGGCCAGCGCCGAGTGCATCAAGGCATGTCCGTCCACGCGCACCACGAACTGCCCGTCGTGAGCATGCAGCGTCAGCCGCGCCCCGTCCGGGGCGCGAGCTTCCGCCAGTTGCACCTGAGGCTTCACCGCCTCAGTCCGCCACCTCGACCACGAGCTGCACCTCGGTGGCCGAGTTGCGTGGCAAGCCCGCCACCGCCACCGCCGCGCGCGCGTGCCGCCCCGCGTCGCCCAACACCGCCACGAGCAGATCGCTCGCGCCGTTGATCACGGCCGGACTGTCCGCAAAGCCGCTGACCGCGTTCACAAAACCGTTCACCATCACGACACGCTTCACCTTCGAAAGCTCCCCCACGTGCGCTTTGATGTTCGCGAGCGAGTTCAGCGCCGCGACACGCGCGGACTCGTAGGCCGTCTGCACCGTTTGCT
>CBIHRE010000226.1:0-7655 GCA_966212385.1 uncultured Akkermansia sp.
GCCCGAGCCGCCCTCCCGAAGCCAGCCGCTCGATCGACCTCCGCACGTGGTCCAGATCCATGAACTGGTCCGGCGTCCCGTGCCCCCGCACCGCCGCCGCCGCCACGTCGGGCACCTTGCCCAGTCTCGGGTCCAGCGGCTGCGCCACCAGCTCGCGCTCCCCGCGCAAGGCGTCGACCACCAGCCCGTGCCGCTCCGAGCCCTCGCCTCCGATCACGACCACCGGCCAGTCCGCGTCCGAGACCGGCGCCTCGGGCAAGTCTAGGACCTGCCGCGCCGAGACCAGTCCCACGCGCCCCCCGCCGAGCTCGAAATGCGCCCGCCCCTCCGTCGTCGCCACCTCATCCCGAGCCACCCGCAACACCCGCGCCACCCCCGCCAGCGGCAGGGCGTAGGGCTCCCCCGCAATCTCCACCACCAAGGCCCGCACCACCGAAAGCGTCACCGGCAACTGCAACTCGAAACGGGTGCCGCGCCCGGCCGTCGTCGTCACCCGCACCGTGCCGCGCACCTGCCTCAACATGCTCTGCACCACGTCCAGCCCCACCCCGCGGCCCGAGAGCTCCGTCACCTCGCCCTTCAGCGAAAACCCCGGCAGAAACAAAAACTCCAGCACCTCCGCCTCCGACATCCTCGCCGCCGTCTCCGCCGTCGTGAGCCCGCGCTCTACCGCCGCCGCCCGCACCCGCTCCACCGGAATGCCCGCCCCGTCGTCCTCCACCGTGATGTGCAAACGCCCCGCCCGATGCCGCGCGTCGAGCCGCAGCACGCCCGCCGCCGGCTTGCCCGCCGCCGCCCTCGCCTCCGGCGGCTCCAGGCCGTGATCGAGCGCGTTGCGCAACAAATGGGTCAGGGGCGCCTCGATCTGCGCGAGGATGTCCCGGTCCACCTGCGTCTGCTCGCCGGTCACGACGAGCCGCGCCTCCTTGCCCAGCTGCCGCGCCAGATCCCGCACCATGCGCGCGAAGGGCTGCACCCCGTCGGAAAAGGGCCGCATCCGCACCGCCCGCGCCTCGCGATACATCCGGGTCGACAAGCGCGTCGCCGCCCGGTCGAAGCGGTCCAGCTCCTCCATCCGCGCCTGCAAAAAAACCAGGCCCTCCGCCGCCTTCGCCCGGGCCTCGCGCACCGCCGTCCTCAAGCCCTCGTCGGCCCCCGCTCCGAGCCGCTCGTGCAACTTCTCCAAGGACCGCGCCAGCTCCTGCTGCCCGCGCTTCAGGCGCAGCAGGCTGCGGTTGAAAGGCTCCAGCCGCCGCGACTCCACCAGCGATTCTCCCGCCAGCCCGAGCAGCCGGTTGAGGCTGTCCGCAGTCACCCTCAACACACGGTCCGCCCCCCCGCCCTCCTCGCCCGCCGGCTTCGCCTCCGGCGGAGCCGCGGGCTCTGCCTGCATCTGCGGCACCGGCGCGGGCGACGGGGCCCCCGCGTCCGCCCCGAGCCCTTCCAACGCGGCCACGCAGGCCTGGATCGGCTCCTCGTTTTCCGCCGACCAACGCTCCGCGTCCGCCTCGCTCAGCCGCGCGATGCGGCCCAGCCAGTCGACTCCCTGCAACAGGCGGTCCGTCTGCGCCGCGCCCAGCGCGAGCCTCCCCTGCTGCGCCGCCACGAAACAGTCCTCCAGCGCGTGCGCCACCCGCACCGCGGCGTCGAGACCCACGATGCGCGCCGCCCCCTTCAGCGAGTGCGCGGCGCGCATCATCGCCTCCAACGCCTCCGCGTCCGGCGCCGCGTTCTCCAAGGCCAGCAGGTGCCGCGTGAGCTCGGCGAGCTGCCCCTCCGCCTCCATGCGGAACAGCTCGATCATCGAAAAATCGCCAAGGTCGTCGCTCATCCCAGGCTCCTTTCCAACAGCGGCCAGAGCGCGCCGGTGTCGAGCAGGCCCACCGTCCGCCGCTCCCACTCGATCACAGCCTTCGCGCAGGCCGGCCGCGAAGGCGCCGGACGCAAGGCCTTCGCGTCGTAGGCCAGCGGCCCGTGCACCTCGTCGGCCATGAAAGCCAGCCGCCCCCCCGGCGCGCCCAGCACCAGCAGGCGCCGCGATTTCTCCTCGGTCGCCGGCTCCTCGATCCCCAGCACGTGGCCCAGGCGCATGCAGGGCAAGAGCTCGCCGTTCACGTTGACCAGCCCCGCGAGCCCCCCGCCGCGCCGATGCGGCACCGAATGGATCGGACGAGGCGAGGCCGCCTCCTGCATCGCGCCCGAGGGCAGACCGAGCCACTCCGTTCCGATCCGGAAAACGAACGCGCGCGCCGCCGTCTTCGCCGCAGCCTGCTCCGGCCGCGCATACTGCTCCGCCCAGGCTTCGCGCTCGCCCGGCTCCGGCGCGCGATCCAGCAGACGCCGCCGCGCCACGGCCGCCGTCTCCGCCCCGCCCTCCGGCCTGATCGCGCGCCCGCTCATGCCTCACCTCCCCGCGCCGCCCGCGCGCGCAGACGCTTCGCCTCCGCGTGCGCCCCGCGCATCTCAAGCAAAGGCGCCAGGTGCGCCAGCGCGCGCGCATGGCCCGGCGCCAGATAGATCGCCTTTCGGTAGGCCGTCTCGGCCCCGGTCTCGTCCCCCGTCGCGTCGCGCACCAGGCCGAGCAGATAATACGCCTCCGCATCCGGCCCGTGCCGCTCCAGATGCCGCTCGGCCAGCTCCGCCGCGGGCCCAAGCTCCCCGCGGTCCGCCAGGCGCGCGGCCTCGACCAATGAAACATCCGCCTTTGCGGCCGCCGGAGCCGCGGGCGGCGACACCCGCACATCCGCGAAAGGCAGCGCGCGTGGCCCCGGCGGCCGCGGCGGGGGCGGCGCGGGGGGCCTGAGGGCTTTTTTCGTCGCCTCGACCGACCCATCCCCGCGTTTCGCATCTTTCGCCCCGGCCGTCGCGGCGAACGCGAAGCTCCTCGGCTCCGGCCAGGGATGAAAGCCCGCCCTCAAGGCCGCCGGAGCTTCGGCGTGCCCGACGAACAAAAGCCCTCCCGGCGCGAGCAAGGCGCGCAGGCGGCGCAAGGCCTCCGCCTGCGTCGCGAGATCGAAGTAGATCAGCAGATTCCGGCAAAAAACGAAATCGTAGGGGCCGCCGGGCTCCGGCTCGGCGAACAGATTCATCTCGGCGAATTCAACCGATTCGCGCAGTTCCTCGCCCACGACCCACCCGCCGGGCGCCGGCGAGAACCAGCGCGTCCGCCAATCGCCGATCTCGCCGCGAAACGAGTTTCTCCCGTAGAAACCGCGCCGCGCCGCCGTGATCGCCACCCCGCTCAGGTCGCAGCCCCGCACTCGGAACTCGCCGGCCGCGAAGCCCGCCTCGCGCAGCGTGATCGCGATCGTCCACGCCTCCTCGCCCGTCGCGCAGGGCAGGCTGAGCACCCGCAGCAGCCTCCCGGACATGCGACGCTTCACCGCCTCGGCCGCCAGCACCTCGAAGGGCCGGCCGTCGCGAAAAAACCAGGTCTCGGGCACCACCACGTCCTCGATCACCCGTCTCAGCAGCTCGGGATCCGCCCGCAGCCGGCGCGCCCACGTCGCGGGGTCCTCGTCCGGCCGCGCCGAGAGCCGCCGTCGCAACGCGCGCTCCACCACGCCCCGGCCCACCGTCGACACGTCGAGCCCGATCGTCTCGCGAAGCAGTTCTTCGACCGGCGCCGTGTTCATGGCGATCCCTCCTCCGCCAGCACCAGCTCCGCCACTTGGAACAAGGCCTCTCGCAGACCCGGCGGCAGCAAGCCCCCGACCTCGACGCGCTGCGCCAGGCCGGCGGCGCCCGCAGCCGGCGTCACTCCGCCCAGCCACGGCGCGGCGCCCACGCCCGCGGCCTGGAACTCCTCCTCCGACGCCCGCCTCACCGCGGTCGCCCCCTCCATGATCAGGCCAAGCGTCCGATCCGTCCCCCGCGCAGCGAACCGGACCAGCGCGAGACGGGTGCTCCGCCGATCCGCCGCCGCCCGCCCCAAGGCCAGCCGGGCGAGATCGATCACGGGAACCGCCCGCCCATGGTGGTTGAACACGCCCGCCACCCCCTCCGGCGCGCCGGGCAGCGTCTTCAAAACGGGCAAAGGCAGCACCGCCTCCACGCTCTCGACCGGGAGCAGGTAGCGGTCGGCTCCGATTTCAAACTCGAGGTGCAACGGGGCGGGCATCGGGAATCGCGAGATCCGGGGAGGACAAAAGGCTCAGGCCCGCAGCCGGAAGCGGGCTACGCCGCCCTGCAGCTCCCGGGCCGACTCGTTGAGATGCTCGATGGCCTCGCTGGAGCTGCGGAGAGACTCCGCGGTCTGCTGGGCCGCCTCGCTCAGTTGCGCCAGCGCCTCGGTGATCTGCTGCGCGCCGGTCGACTGCGACTGCATGCCCTCGTTGACCGCCTCGAAACGCGGCGCGAGCGACTGCACCTGCTGGATGATCCCCGCGAGCTGCGCCCCCACCTGGCGCACCTCCTCCACGCCGCGCCGCACCTCCTCGGCGAATTTGTCCATGCCCATCACGCCGGCCGCCACCGCGGATTGCATTTCCTTCACCATCTGCTCGATGTCGCAGGTGGCCACGGCGGTCTGGTCGGCCAGCCTGCGTATCTCCGTGGCCACTACGGCGAAGCCCAGCCCGTATTCCCCCGCCTTCTCCGCCTCGATCGCCGCGTTGAGCGAAAGCAGGTTGGTCTGGTCCGCGACCTTCGTGATGGTGGTGACGACCGCGTTGATGTTCGTCGCCTTCTCGTTCAACACCGAGAGCTTTCCGGTGATGCCGGCCGACGCGTCCATGATGCCCCGCATCGTAGTTTCCATCCGGGCCAGGCCCGCCTGGCCGTCGCCCGCCAGCCCGGCGGTCTGCTCCGCCACCCGGTTGACCTCGCCGACCGTCCGCACCAGCTCCTTCGAGGTCGCCGCGATCTCGCGCGAAGTGGCCCCGATCTCGGTGGTGGTGGCCGCGATCTCGTTCGCCGTGGCCTGCTGCTGCTTCGAGGTCGCCGCGATCTCCGTCGCGGACGTGTTGACCTGCAAGCCGGCCCGCTGCACCGAACCCACGAGCAACGAGAGCTTCTCGATCATCTCCCGGTGCGCGGTGCCGAACTTGTCGCCGCTCGACTGAGGCCTCGTCTCCACCGTGAGATCCCCCTGGGCGATGCGCGTGTTCACCGCCGAAACCTCCGCCAGCACCGCGCTCATGCGGCGGAAGCTCGCCGCCAGCCGCCCCACCTCGTCGGTGCCGTCGGCCGCCGGCAGCTCCACCTCCGGATCTCCGGACGCGATCCGCTCCGCCGCACGGGTCACCATCCCGAGCGGCCGGGCGATGGCGCGAGCGATCCCCGCGCCGATCAAGAGAAGGAGCAGCGTGGCCACCGGCACGGCGATCCACAGCTCCAGATAAAAAAGCTTCACGCTCTCGTCCGCGGCGCGCGTGCGCTTTTCCAGGAGTTCCCGCTCCGCGTCGCTCATCTCGGCGCCCAAGGCCGCTATCTGCTCCGTCAGCTCCCGCCCCTTGGCCAGGGAAGCCGCGTCCTTCAAGCGCTCCAGATCGGCGGCGCTGCGGGCCTCGACCGTCGCAAGCAAGCGGGCCAGCTTGGCCTCGATGAGCGGATGCAGCCGGGAAAGGCGTTCCCGCTGCTCGGGGTTGTCCGACACGAGCCGCTTCAGCGCGTCCATGTGCGCCTCCACCCGCTCCCCCACCCCGTGGATCTTGACCAGATATTTTTCGTCATCGCTCAACAAATATCCCCGTTGGCCGCTCTCTGCCTGATTCAACTCAAGCAGCCCCTCGGTGACATGCCCCAAAACCTGCCGGGCGTGGTCCTCCCAATCGGCGGCGTCCACCAGCCGCTCGACGTTTCGGTAGGCGATCACGACAAAGGCGACGAGCACGGCGACGGCGACGGCGTATCCGCCGAGGATTTTTGCGCGAATGGACCAGTTCATGGAAAGGTGTTTTGAAATCCGCGCGGAGCCGCCGCCCTTTCCGAAGGACGATCTCTGCCTCGCGGACATGTTGGGATCAGAATGGGGGAGGTAACTGGCGCGAAGATAGTTAAGTTCGCTGCAAAATCTACTATCGGCACAACTTATCCCGATCCAAGGGCTTTTATCCCGCCACGCACCCGAATTCGCGCAAAGGCGGCATCATCCTCAGCCCGTATGTCCATGGTATCGCCCGAATCGATACAAGCCTCCGGCCCGACCCGTCCGACCGTTCATCATTCCGGAGAAAACTCTTCATCCTCATAATCTCGCGGAAGGGTCCCGGTGGCACCGGCGCTGCAATGTCGGACCTCGCATGACCATGAATGCTTCGCCCGTCGATTCGTCGCCGGCAGCGGAGGCCGCCGCACGGCCCCGCCGCCTTCTTCCGCTCCTGGTTTACACGCTCCTTACGCTGATCATCATCGGCTCCGGCTTGGGAATCGCCCACTACACCCGGCGCCTCGACGAGGCCACCGCGGCCAACAACAAGCGCATCAACCTCGCGGGCCGCCAACGCGCGCTCAGCCAGCGCATGACCAAGGCCCTTCTCGCCTACGAGCGCGACCTCCGTGCCGGCGCCGACCCCGCCGCCGCCCTCGGCGAGCTCAAAAAAGTCTCCGGCCTCTTCCACGTCGTGCTCCGCGGCTTCGAGACCGGCGGCGTCGTCCCCGGCGCCGACGGCAAGGAGTTCGACATGCCCGCCGCGCGCGATCCGGAGGAACAACGCGTCATCCGCGAGGCGCTCGCCCTCTGGCTGCCGCTTCAGGAACGGCTCTCCGAAATCGTCGAGGGCCGAGCCACGCCCGAGACCGTCGCCGCCACCGTAGAGGCCTTCCGCGCCCGCAACGTGGCTATCTTTGACTTTATGAACGAACTCACCAACCGCACCGAGTTCACCGCCCGCGCCCAGATCGCCGCCGCCACCAATCCTCGCACCGCGCTCATCGCCACCGCGGTCCTCGCGATCTTCCTCATCCCCGGCTTCTACCTCGAGGACCGCGCCCGCCGCGCCCGGCTCCGGGCCGAGGGCGCGCTCCACCAGCTCGAATCCGCCCACACCGCCCTCTCCACGCAGAGCTCCGCGCTTTCCGCCGCCAAGGCCGAAAGCGACCGCATCATGGAAACGGTCCAGGAAGGCCTCCTCCTTATCGACCGGAAGTGCATCATCGGTCCCAGCCACTCGCGCGAGCTGGCCTCGATCTTCCGCCAGGAGCACCTGGCCGGCATGAACCTCCTGCACATCCTCCAGCGCCTCCTCTCGGAGAAGATGTTCAACACCACGCGCGACTACTTCGACCTGCTCTTCAACAACGAGCAGCGCGAAAAATCCGTGCTGAAGGTGAACCCGCTCGTCGACATCGAGGTCTCCTTCCCCGATCCCGCCGGCGGCTTCGTCCACCGCTACCTCGGCTTCAGCTTCCGCCGCATCATGGAAGGAAACGAGGTCGCCCGCGTCTTCGTCGCCGTGCGCGACATCACCGCCCAGGTCGAGCTCGAGAAACGCCTCCGCGAGGCCGAGCGCGTCAAGGAGCGCCAGCTCGAGATTCTCCTCGGCATCATGCACGTCGACCAGGACGAGCTCGTCCACTTCGCCGAGATCGTGGAACAGGAGCTCGACTCGATCAACCAGGCCCTCCGCGCCGAGGACTTCGCCGCCACCACGCCCGAGCAGCAGGAAAAACTGCGCACCCGCCTCAACCAGGTGTTCCGCAGCGTGCACAACATC
>CBIHRE010000227.1:0-7595 GCA_966212385.1 uncultured Akkermansia sp.
GGAACCACAAGCGCAGCGTGCGCGCCGAGGGCGATTTGATCACCGGCGCCTCGGGCGAGCAGGTGCATCTCGACTCGATCGTGGACATGGATCGTCGCAAGTGGGCGAGCAAGGGCATCGCCTATGCGATTTACGAGGAGGGCGGGAAACGGAAGCGCCTGACGCTCGACGACCACAAGTTCCTGGGCTGCGAGGCGATCATCCTCGAGGCGGAGAAGCGCATCGCGGCGCGCGCGGGCAAGGCGGCTCCGGGCGCGGAGGGCGGCACGGATGCCGCGTCGGGCGGGGACAAGCCGGCCGCGGGTTGACGCGGGGCTTGCGCGGCCGGGTCGCTCAGGCGGCGACCGCGGAGCCGTTGCGGAGGAGGGCGCCGAGGCGATTTAACTCGGCGCGGGTGTCGATCATACACTCCTGCGGGGCGCTTGGCGGAAGGCCGGCGTGTGAAATGAGATCGGCGTCGGCGCGCCATAGGGAGGCCTCGCCTGGCAGGCCTTTTCCCAAGGTGGCGGCGATCCAGCAGGCGACGTGCAGGCGGGCGGCGAGACGGGTGTCGCCCGGGGCGCGTTCCGGACACCGGTGGTGACGCAGGGCGGCCACGAGGGCGGGGGCGAAACGCCAGGTCTCGAGCAGATGGGCGGAAACGTCGGCGTTGGTCACGCCGAAGGAGTTCGTTTCCCAGCGGGCTTCGTCGGCGGAGGGCGAGGCTTCGGGGCAGGGCGGGAGCGGCGCGGTCGAGGCGAGGGCGACGCGTTGCAGGACGAGGCGACCGGCGGGACGCATCAGGCCGAGGGTGTAGGCGGGGCGTTCGTCTTCCCCGGCGGCGTGGGCGAGGAGGCTCATGGCGACCGCGGTGGCGAGAGAGTTTTCCCAGAGGAGAAGGCCGGGCAGCCGGTAGAGCGGGAGCGTGGAGACGAAGAGCTCGCCGGCGATGGCGAGGCCGACGATGCGGTGCACTTCGCGGAGGCCGACGCGGTTGATGGCGTCGTTGACGGATTCGAGCGGTTCACCCTGGTGAAAATAGACGCTGTTGGCCGCGCGCAGCACGGCGGAGGCGAGGCCGGCGTCGACCCTCACGAGGTCCGCGACATCGCCGACGCTGGCGAGCGGGCTTTGGAGGAGCGTTTGGAGGCGGGCGTAGACGCGGGCCGATGCCGGAATGGTCCGGGAAGCGAGGCGGACGGCTTCGGGCAGGGCGGCGGGAGCAGGGGATGGCATGACGGCCGCGGAGGAATCGTCACGTGCGCCCCGGGGCTTGAATGCACGGCGACGGTTTGTGGGCGAAAAGAAGATCGTCTGATGGCGCGTGAAGCGCGGCGCGCGGTCAGGGCTTGCGGAAGAGGTAGTGGCTGACGAGCCACTCTTCGCCGTTTCGGTAGCCCCAGAGCTCGGCGCAGGCCATGTAGAAGACGCGCCAGTAGGCCCACCACTTGGTCGCCTGGTCGGGGCCGTAGGTGGCGCGGAAGAGGGGCAGGATCTCGGCGCGGTGCGCGTCCATGTTTCTCAGCCAGTGCTCGGCGGTCTGCTGGTAGTGGCGTCCGTTGACCTTCCAATCTTGGACGAGGGCAAGGTCGGCTTGGAACTGCGGGAGCAGATCGTGCGCGGGCATCTGGCCGCCGGTGAAAAAGTGGCGGCTCATCCAGTCGGTCTCGTCGCGCGCGACGAAGTGGTAGCTGAGCGAACGGTGCGTGAAGATGTGGCAGAAGAGCAGGCCGTCGGGCTTGAGCCAGCGGGCGATGTTGCGGAAGAGGAGCTCGTAGTTCTTGAGGTGTTCGAACATCTCGACGGAGACGACGCGGTCGAACCGGGCGGGCTCGATGTCGAAGGCGTTGATGTCGCAGGTGACGATGCGGAGGTTTTTCAGGCCGCGTTTTTTCGCCTCGGCGTCGATGTGCTCCTTCTGCGTGCGGGAGTTGGAGATCGCGGTGATTTGCGCGTTCGGGAAGCGCTCGGCGTTGTAGAGGCAGAGGGAGCCCCAGCCGCAGCCGAGCTCGAGGATGTGCTGGCCGTCGGCGAGTCGCGCGCGCTCGGCGTAGATCGCGAGCATGTGCTCCTCGGCTTCGTCGAGCGTCTCGCTGCCGGTGGGGTAGTAACAGCCCGAGTATTTCAGGCGTTTGCCGAGGCAGTGTTGGTAGAAGGCGGTGGGCACCTCGTAGTGCTGCTCGTTGGCGGCGGCGGTCTGCTCGGCGAGGGCGCGGGTCTTGAGGTCGGCGACGTAGGCGGCGCGGTCGTAGCGCGCGGTTTCCTCGCGGATGCGTTGCGCGAGGAGGCGGCGGATGCCGATGCGGATGAGACGGTCGGGGAGGAGGTTTTTCTCGAGGAGGGCGTCGATCATCGGGAGGAATTTTTTAACCGCGAATGGACACGAAGGGACGCGGATGGGGATGCGGAGGAAGCGAGAGGAGTCTTTTATTCGCGTCTATTCGCGTGCATTCGCGGTCACCTTCTTCTGGAACCAGGGGACGAAGGCGGAGACGCGGCGTTGGTAGGCGCGGTAAGCCTCGCCTTTGGTGCGGAGGGCTTGCTCCTCGGTCAGGGGGATGCCGGTGACGAAGAGCAGCAGGTAAAGAATCGATGCGGGCGCGATCAGGCCGAGCCAGCCCCACGCGGCGGGCAGGGCGAAGAGCGCGAAGCTCAGCCAGGTGAGCGAGACGAAGAAGTAGTTGGGGTGGCGGCTGAGCGCCCAGAGGCCAACGTCGCAGACGCGGCCTTTGTTGGCGGGATCTTTTTTGAAGGCGGCAAGCTGGGCGTCGGCGAGGGCTTCGCCGGCGAGCGAGAGGCAGAAAAGCGCGAGGGCGGAGACGTCGAGGCGGTTGAAACGCGGTTCGGCGCGTCCGAGGGCGAGGAGAAAGGGCGTGGCGAGGAGGACGACGGAGGCGGCCTGGAGTTGGTAGAATTTGAACATCTCGGCCGAGAAATTCCCGGCCCAGCGGACGCGCAGCTCGCGGTAGCGGCCGTCCTCCTCGGGGTGGTGGCCCATCACCCGGCGGTGGAGGTGGGCGCCGAGGCGTGCGCTCCAGGCGGCGACGAGCGCGGCGACGAGGATGCGGCGCGGGAGCCAACCGGAGGCGAGCGTGGCGTAGAGTAGGGCTACGGGGCCGAAGGCGTAGCTCCAGACGATGTCGACGATGCCGTAGTTATCGATGCGGCGCGCCACGCCGAAGAACGCCGCGAAGACGACGCAGCAGAACGCGAGGGCGAGGGCGGCGAGGAGGAGAGGGGACATCGGGCGGCGCCGGAGTTACGCGCGAGCACAACGCGCGGATGCAAAAAGGCAAAGCGCGGCGGGGTGGCGGCGCCCGACGCGACGCGCGGGGGACGGTCCGGTTTGACCGCTCGGCGGCTCAGGAAGGATCGGCCGGGAGCAGGTGGGCGAGGCGGCGGAGCGCCGGGCGGGCGGCCAGGTAGACCGCGAACCAGAGCAGGGGCGCGGTGAGCGCCCAGGCGGTGAAGGCATGGACGCCGGCGAAACTGAATTTGCGGAGAAAATCGGCGACGCTCAGCTCGTGGAAGGACTTGAGCATCTCGGTGACCGAGAAGTGCTCGTCGTCGGCGACCCAGATCCACTCCCCGAGGCGGACGTAGACGAGGATCATGACCAGGTGGAGCGGGGTGAGGGCGTAGTTGATCGCTTGGGCGAGGGGCTGGTTGAGTCCGCGCCACCAGGCGACAAGGGCGTTGAGACCGGTGGTGCAGCCGAGGAAGGGGAAAAGCGAGCAGACGGCGCTCCAAGCGAGGCCGGCGGAAAGTTTCTCCGGGCTGGCGCCTTGCGTGAGAAGGGCGATCAGGGGCTCGCGCACGCGGCGGCGCCAAAAGCCGGGGCGGGAGGCGGGAGCGGTGGGGACGGCGGAAGACACGGATGAGCGCAAAGGTCGATCCATGCCGAAAAGGATGCCTTAGGCAAAGAGGACATTTTTTGCGCCGAGCAAATAGACGGCGACCCCGAGCGCGAGGAGGGTGGCGGGGAGGGCGACGCGCCCCGGCCGTTTCGCGGTAACAACGGTGTCGAGGCCGCCGCCTTCGCGGTGCGCGCGGGCGATTTCCCGGAGCACATAGAGGGCGATGGCGGGGTTGCCCCAGAGCAGGATGACGAAGAGCCAGAGAACACGCGCGGCGACCGTGCCCTCCTTCCAAGCGACCCAGAGCCAGAAGGCGACGAAGGCGAGGTAGGCGTCGAGGAGGGTGGCGATAAACCAAGGGTGCGAAGACACCTCGCGCGGGATCTCGAAGAGCGGGCAGCGCGCGCTCGCCCAGCCGATGACTCCGAGCATGCCGGCGAGAACGAGGAGAAACCAGAGGCGGAGGGCGGTCATTTTCAGAGCGACGGAACGACGGAGGACGGAAGGCCGGAGCGGCAGAGGACGGAGGTCGGAACGACGGAGCGGCGGAGGGAAAACCAACGAGTGCAGATGCCGCTTATTTCGCGGCTCTGTCGCTCTGTTTCAGAACCGGAGATTGTTGGCCCGGCTGTGGAGGGTCTGGACGACGGAGATGTTGCGCATGGCGAAGGCGGCCTCGCAGTAGCAGAGGTAGTAGCGCCATTTGCGGATGAAGCGGTCGTCGAAACCGCCGAGCGCGAGGACTTGCTCGCGTTTGTCGTCGAAGGCCTCGCGCCAGAGGCGCAGGGTGCGGGCGTAGTCCTGCCCGAAGTCTTCGACGCGCCGGAGAACGAAGCCGCCGGCGCGGGAGAGCTCGGTGTTGACGCGGTTGAGCGAGAGGAGGAGCGAGCCGGGGAAGATGTGCTTCTGGATGAAATCCACGCCTCGGCGCATCCGCTGGTAGCGGTCGTCGGGGCAGGTGATGAACTGGAGAGCGAGGAGGCCGTCGCGCTTGAGGCGGGCGGCGAGGGTGTCGCAATAGACCGGCAGGTAGCGGTGGCCGAGGGCCTCCATCATCTCGATGGAGACGATCTTGTCGTAGAGGCCGGCGTGGTCGCGGTAGTCCTCGAGGCGCACCTCGACGCGGTCGGCGAGGCCGGCGGCGGCGACGCGTTCCCGGGCCAGCTCGTATTGACGGCGGGAGATGGTGAGCGTGGTGACGCGGCAGCCGTGCGTAGCGGCGGCATGGATACTAAACCCGCCCCAGCCGGTGCCGATCTCGAGGACATGGTCCTCGGGCGAGAGGCGGAGGGAGCGGCAGAGCGCCTCGTTTTTCTCGCGTTGCGCCTCGTCGAGCGGGAGGTCGGGCGAGCCGTCGGGCCAGCGCGCGCTCGAATACATCATCGAGGGGTCGAGCCAGAGGCGGAAGAACTCGTTGGAGAGGTCGTAGTGTTCGGCGATGTTGCGGCGGGCGGTGGCGCGGGAGTTGGGGCGAAGGAGATGACCGAGGCGGTTGGCGAAGCGGAGCCAGTTGAGGAAAAAGGAACGCGCGGGGCGGCGGGCGGAGCCGGAAAGCGTGGGGGCGTGCTCGACGTTGAGGATGAACCAGGCGACGACGCCGGTGATGTCGGGCGTGTCCCAATCGCCGTCCAGGTAGGACTCGGCGAAGCCGATGTCGCCGGAGAGGACGCATTTGCTGAAGAAGGCGGGACGGCGCACGCGGATCAGGGCCGAGGACGGAAGGCCGAGCGGAAGCACGGTGGCGTGGGCGTCGGCGCGGGAGCCGAACTCAAGCACGCCGCCCTCGGGCAACTCGAGGCGAAGGTGGCCGCGGGGCATGTCGCGAAGGGCGCGGATGACCATGCGGCGGCAGAGCGGTCCGCAATCGGAGGCGGCGGCGAAGGCGGACGAGGCGTCGGCGGAGGCGAGGGACGCGGCGGGCGGTTGGCTCATGGGAGAAGGCGTGGGGCGGGGAGCGGAGTATGCGGAGCGGGAGAGGCGGGCGGCGGCTTCGCGGTGGCGGAATCGGCCGGGCGCGGGGCGATCGAGGCATGCGGGCGGTGGAGATCGCGTTGTTCCGAGGCACGGGCCGCTTTGGCGAACCACGGCACGCGTTTGAGCCAGAGGCGGAGGGCTTCCCAGTGGATGGCGGCGATGACCTTGAGCGTGACGAAGGGATATTTGAGCGAAAACCACGCCAAGGCGCGATCGCCGAGGGGACGCGGCGGGCCGAGGCTCGTGACGGTGCTGACAAGCGTGCGGCGTTCGCCGGCAAAGTCGTCGATCTGAAGGGCCAGGCGATCGCCGGGCGGGCGAAGACGAAATTCGAAGGCCACGTCGACGTCGGAAAACGGAGAAACGTAGAAGTGCTTCGTAACCCGGAGCCGGAAGGTGGGGCCGAGGACGGCTTCGTCGCGCCGCGAGCCGGGACCGAGGAGATAGACCTTGGTTTCGCGGAACGTGTTCGTGACCTCCGCAAGCGCGGCGAGCGGAGTGCCGTCGGCGGCGGAAACGAAGTAGAAGGAGACGGGATTGAACTGGTAGCCGAGGACGCGCGGGAGCGTGAGCAAGAGCACGCGGGCGCCGTCGGGTGTTTCCACGCCTCGGGAGGCGAGGTGGGCCAGGACGCGGGATTTTAGCGGCGCGTCGGGAGGGAGCGGGGGCGAGTCGTGGCCGGGGCCGGACGGGGCGTCGGAGAGCGAGGCGTTGTGAAGCGTTTCACGGCCGGGAAGATAATCGTGTTGCCGGAACGAAAGCAGTCCGGGCCGGTCGATCCGCAAAAGCCGGAGCCGATGAGAGAGGGCCGGCAGCTCGTCGAGATCGAGCGCGAGGAAAAACAGCCTATACGCGAAGCGGTGCGTCCGGGGGTGAAGCCGGGCGTGTGTGACGCGACATTCGTAGAGGCGGGACGCCATGTGTCCGGATCATACGCTTGTCCGCGCAGGCTGGATGCGCGGCGCGAAGGCGATGCCGGATTTTTACCGGTGCGCCCACCGGGCGCAAACCGGGATGACGAATTTGCGGCGAAGGCCTTGTTTCCCGAGGCCCTTTCGCGGGCTCGGTTTAGTGATCGTGGTCGTGGCCCTCGTGGACGCCGTAGGCCCAGGCGCTGTCGCTCCAGAGAACGCGGCCGTCGCGCTCAAGGCGGAGGGAGAGCTTGTAGTGGGAATAGGGGTCGACCTCGGCGGCGGCCGGGCCGAAGGCGCCTTTTTCCGCGTTCCATGCGAGGGTCTCTTCCCCGAAGCGACCGCTGAGACGGAGCGTGGTGCCGGCCGCGGGGGCCGGGGCGAGGACGGGGGCGAAATGTCCCTCAAACCAAGTGAGCTCCAAGGTATGGGGCGCGCCGTCGACGGAGAGATCGAGCAGGACGCCTTGGCGCGGGCCACGCCGGGCGTCGTGCGCGCGTTCGTCCATCAGGTCTTTGTTGACCGGGATGTAGATGACTGTGGCGGTGACGAGCAGGGCGACCGCCAAGGCGGCCCAGCGTTTCCAGTCGCGACGGACATCGGGCTTAACGAGGACGGGTTCGTCGGAGTAGTTGCTCATGGGCGAGGAGGAGGGGTGCCGGGGCGCAAAGGAGCGCGCTTCCTTCAACAGGGCAAGGCGAGGAGCGCGTCGACCTCGTCGGCGCGGGCGAGGGCGGGCCAGGCGCCGGGGCGGGTGCAGGCGAGCGCTCCGGCGGCCGAGGCGAGGCGAAGGATGCGGGGCAAAGGCAGTCCGCGCGCGAGGCTGAGCGAGTAGGCTCCGTGAAAGGCGTCTCCGGCGCCGGTGGTATCGAGG
>CBIHRE010000228.1:0-7594 GCA_966212385.1 uncultured Akkermansia sp.
GAGGGCCGGCCGGCCCTCCCTCGCCATCCGCCTCAAGCCCCTCCCGTCGAACCCATGTGCGGTCGGGACTTGGATGAACTCCTCTACCCTACCACATCCCGCAGCAACAAGGGGCCCGCCCGTCCACCTCCTTAACGCTCGGAGACGCCTTCTTTTGCCGGAGGCAGCGGCACGACGGCGAGGTAGTTGCGCACGGCCGATTTTTCCTGCCGGTAGAAATCGCGTTGCGCTCTCCGCACCCAAAGGCCGGTGGAGGGACCGCCGTCGAGGTTGAGCGCGGATTGGACGTCGATCACCGCGCGAACTTCGTCCGAGCGGAGGAATGTCGCGAGGTGGTGCAGCGAGCAGTCAGTGCTGACGCCGAGGAACCACCGTCCCTTGCCATCGTGGCCGATGAAGGTGCGCGGGGCCGGTGTTCCTCGGCTGTTGTCCGTTTCCGCGCGTCCTTCGCGAACGAGCCAAGGACCCGACTGAATGGCGCCGGAGATCGTGCCGACCTCGTCGGTTTTGAAGGTCTCCGCCGCTTCGAACGCGAGCTTGGTCCCGCGCACGACGAGGATGCCTTTCATCCAGCTTTGGGGATCGAAGCGGCCGATGAGCCTGCCCTCGCTGATCATCAGGCCCACGGGTTCGAAAGGTGTGCGGTTGAAAAATCCTCCGTTGGCTCCCGCGACGGCTCCGCCTGCGCGCAGCGGGACGTCCATCGTTTGGTAACGGGCTTGATCGCCCGGCGCGGCGTTGTCTATGACGCGGATGGAAAACTTGTCCTCGGTGAAAAGGGTTAGCCACAGGCGGGCGGAACGTCCCTCCGCCTGAACCGCCACGGAACGGACGGGCAAGGTCGTCGCGGGCTGCGCGGATGATTGCGCGGAGAGATCGAGCGCGGTGGCCGCCAGCAGCAAAAACAGGGCGAATCCGGCGCGAAGGGGCATGATCGCCTTTTTTCCGGGCTACTCCGCCGGCGCGATCTCGAGCTCGGCTTTGGCGGCCTTGATCGAGGCGGCGATGGCGGGGGCGGGCGCGCGGTCGGTCACGAAGCTGAGGCGCGGTTCGAAGCCGGAGCTGAGGGCGAGGGCCTTGCGGCCGAATTTGGAGCCGTCGATCGCGAAGACGGTGCGCTCGGCGGCGGCGATCATGCGGCGCTGTGTGGCGACGATGAGGGCGTTGTGGTTCCAGATGCCGGCCTCGGTCACGCCCGCGCCGCCGAGGATGGCGAGGTCGGCGTGGATTTGTCCGAGCGATTGTTCGCAAAGCGGTCCGACGAGCACGCCGAGGCGGCTGTCGATGCTGCCGCCGAGCACGATGGTCTCGAGCGAGCCGAGGTCGGCGTAGAGCGCGGCGATCGGCAGCGAGTTGGTGATGACCTGGAGGCGTTTCGAGACGAGCAGGCGGGCGACGGCGTAGACGCTGGTGCCGCCGTCGAGAATGACGGTCATGCCGGGATGGATCTTGTCGGCGATGCGGCGAGCGATGGCGTGCTTCTCGGCGGCCTGACGCTGGTCGCGGGCGATGAAGTCGTATTCGCGGGCGCGCTCGTCGTTCTCGATCAGGGTGGCGCCGCCGTGGTGCCGACGCAGGACACCGCGGGCCTCGAGCGTATCGAGCGCACGGCGGATGGTGGAGAGCGAGGTCTCGCAGCGCGTCGCGAGCGTGTGCAGGTCGGCGTATTTGTGCTCGCGGATAAAGCGTTCGATGAGGTCGAGGCGCTGCTTGGTGGTCATCGGGGAAAGCGCGGAGATGACGCACGGGCGGCGAGGAGGCAACGCGAGGTTTTTCGTTGCGACGGGAGCCGCCCGGGGGATGGTGCGCGCGTGATGAAAGACCGTCCTTTGCTCGCCTTGATCGTGCGTTGGCTGGTGCTCGCCCTGGGGGTGACGCTGGCGGAGAAGCTCGTCGACGGCGTGGATTGCAAGGACGGCGCCACGCTCTTCGTGGTCGTGGTGTTGCTAAGCTTTTTCAACGCCGTCCTTCGCCCCTTCCTCGTGCTCTTCACGCTGCCTTTCATCGTGCTGACGATGGGGCTGGGCCTCGTGGTGATTAACGCGCTGCTGTTTCTCTTGGTCGGCGAGCTGGTTCCGGGATTCGAGGTCGCCGGTTTCGGGGCGGCATTTTGGGCTGCGGTGATCGTGGGCCTCACGAACTTCTTCATGACCTTGGTGATGAAGCAGCGTCCGCCGGGCGGTCCGGGCGGCGGCTCCGGCGGCGGCGCGTCGGGGGGATCGGGCGGAGGCGGTCGCGACGAGCGCCGTTTGCCGCGGCGCGAGCGGGGCGGCGGCGACGTGATCGACGTCTGAGATTTGCACCGGTCGGAGGCCCGCCGCGGGCGCGGATTTCCCCCTTGCGAGGCGGGGTGGGCTGCTTGAGGGTGCGCGTTCTCCATCAAGGCAACCTCCGGACACTTTTTACACCATGGCTGACACCACTACGGAATACGATCTAATCGTCATCGGCGGCGGCCCCGCGGGCTACGCGGGCGCCATTCGCGCCGGCCAGCTCGGCAAGAAGGTCGCGTGCATCGAGATGGAGCGCGCCGGCGGCACCTGCCTCAACTGGGGCTGCATCCCGACCAAGGCCCTGCTCAAGAGCGCCGAGCTCTACGCCAAGATCAAGAAGGCCGACGTCTACGGCATCAGCGTGAAGGAGGTCGGCTTCGATTTCGGCACGATCATGGAGCGCTCGCGCGGCGTCTCCGGCCAGATGGCCAAGGGCATCGAGTCCCTCTTCCGCAAGAACAAGGTCGAATACATCGTCGGCAAGGCCTCCGTGCCCGCCGCCGGCATGGTCGAGATCGTCGAGGGCGACAAGAAGGGCGCCTTCCTCAAGGCGAAGAACATCCTCATCGCGACGGGCTGCAAGATGCGCCAGATCCCCGGCCTGACCTACGATGGCGTGCGCGTGATGACTTCCCGCGAGGCCCTTGCCAACCGCAAGCAGCCCAAGTCCATCGTCATCGTCGGCGCCGGCGCCATCGGCGTGGAGTTCGCCTACTTCTTCAACTCTCTCGGCACCCAGGTCACGCTCGTCGAGATGTTGCCCAACATCCTCCCGGTCGAGGACGAGGAGGTCTCCAAGGCTCTCCAGCGCTCCTTCGACAAGCAGGGCATCAAGATCCACACCAACACCAAGTGCGAAAACTTCCGCGTGGGTAAGGACTTGGTGAAGGTCGACCTCGTCGAGGGCGACAAGAAGACCGAGGTCGAGGCCGAGGTTCTGCTCTCCGCCATCGGCGTCGTCGCCAATCTCGACGGCGTGCTCGGACGCGGCGCCCAGGTCGAGCTCGACCGCGGCTACGTGAAGGTGAACAACCGCTACGAGTCCTCCATCAAGGGCATCTACGCCGCCGGCGACATCATCGGCCCGCCTTGGCTGGCCCACGTCGCCACCTACGAGGCCGTCAGCGCGGTCAACGGCATCTTCGGCCACGGCGAGCCCAAGCGCGTCGGCAATTTCCCCGGATGCACCTATTGCCAGCCGCAGGTAGCCTCCACCGGTCTCACCGAGAAGGCGGCCAAGGAGAAGAAACTCGACTACAAGGTCGGCAAGTTCCCCTTCCTCGCCTCCGGCAAGGCCGTGGCCTCCGCCGAGAGCGACGGCTTCGTGAAGGTGATCTCCGACGCCAAGACCGGCGAGATCCTCGGCGCCCACATCATCGGCGGCGACGCCACCGAGCTCATCGCCGAATACGGCCTCGCGATCGAGACCGAGGTGACGATCGAGGACGTGCACAAGACCATCCACGCGCACCCGACGCTCTCCGAAGCGCTCGCCGAGGCCGCCGCCGCCACGACCAACGAGGCGATCCACATCTGATACCGACATAGGTTCGTCAGGTGGATGGGCGCGTCCCCGCGCCCATGGTTTGGAGTGGCGGGATCGCCTGCCCTCAAACCACGCGCGGAGGGACCCGCGCGTCCACCTCGAGTCAGCCCGGGCCGGCGGCGCACCCCCCGGGCGTTGTCGTGCTTTGGGGGTGGTCGGGCGCGTCCCTGTGCGCGCCGTTCGGTGATCGAACGACGGAGGGAGCGCCGGTCCCGTCCACCCCGACGAGTCGAGGGCTGCACATTCGGCACGCGCGACCGAAACGACTTCGAGAAGTTCCGCTAAAAACTTGCGAGGCTCCTCTCGTTTCAGCTGGTCGGTTTACCCTAGGCAATAGTAGGTATCCGCGCACCAAATGAGCACTTCGCTGACCCCCGCGCAGATTCAGGAAATCGATCGGCGCATCCGCGCCGAGCTCGGCAAGGTCATCGTAGGGCAGGACGCGATCATCCGCCTCCTCCTCGCCAGCCTCTTTGCCCGCGGTCACTGCTTGCTCGTCGGCGTGCCCGGTCTCGCCAAGACGCTCCTCGTCAAATCGCTCGCCGAGGTGCTCCAACTTTCCTTCAAGCGCGTGCAGTTCACGCCCGATCTGATGCCGAGCGACATCATCGGTTCCGAGCTCCTGCAAGAGAAGGACCGCCGCCTCGAGTTCGAGTATCAGCCCGGTCCCATTTTCGCCAACCTCCTCCTCGCCGACGAAATCAACCGCACCCCGCCCAAGACCCAGTCGGCCCTGCTCGAAGCCATGCAGGAACGCCGCGTCACTGTCGGCCACGAGACCCGCGCGCTGCCCGATCCCTTCCTCGTCATCGCCACGCAGAATCCGATCGAGCAAGAAGGCACCTATCCGCTCCCCGAGGCGCAGCTCGACCGTTTCATGTTCTCGCTCACGCTCGGCTACCCCGCGCGCGCCGAGGAGGCCGAGGTCGTGCGACGCACCACCTTGCAGGCGCCGGTGAAACTCGAGCCCGTCGCGAGCCGCGAGGAGATCCTCGGCATCCAGGAGCTCGTCCGCGCCGCCCCCGTTTCCGACCACGTCATCCACTACGCCGTCGCTCTTGCCGCGGCCACGCGTCCGCGCGAGGCCGACTCGCCCGCGCTGGCCAAGGACTACATCGAGTGGGGCGCCGGCCCGCGCGCCTCGCAGTGCCTCGTCCTCGGCGCCAAGGCCCTCGCGCTCCTCGACGGACGCATCGCGCCCGAGACCGCCGACGTGCGCGCCGTCGCGGCGGCCGTCCTGCCGCACCGCGTCATCGTCAACTACCGCGCGACCGGCGCCGGCCGCAAAGCCCCCGACGTCGTCGCCGAGCTCGTGCAGTCCGTGCGCGAGAAAAGCTACTAGTCCTGATCCGCTCCGCCGCTTGATCGACAGCTAGCACGCGCGATGGCCTTCCACGACCAGCCTCCGCCGCTTCCCGGGGCGGCCCGCGCGCCTCGGCCGCCGCCCATGCCGGCCTCGCGCTCATCCGACCGCTCCGCGACCCGTCTCGCCGAATCGCGTCTGGGCACCCGCAAGCTTCTCCTGAGCATCGAGGAGCTCGAGCGTTTCAAAAACCTCCTGCTTTTCGCCCAGTCGCAGGTCGAGGGCCTCTATGCCGGCAAGCATCGCTCGCTCCTGCCCGGATCTTCGGCGGAGTTTCGCGATTTCAAAAACTACGCCGCCGGCGATCCCATCGACCACGTCGATTGGCGCGCCTACGGCCGCACGCGGCGTCTCTTTGTCCGTCGCTACGAGGACGAGACCGACCTCACCGCCTACCTCCTCGTCGACACCAGCGCTTCGATGGCCTACGCCGGCACCGGGCAACTGGCCAAGTTCCACCACGCCGCGCGCCTCGCCGCCGCGCTCGCCTACCTGATGATGCGCCAAGGCGACAAATCCGCGCTCGGGCTCTTCTCCGACAAGCTCCACCATTACTCGCCGCCCGGCGGCACGCGGCAGCATTTGCACGATCTCGTGACCATCCTCGAAAACGTGCGGCCCGAGCACGGCACCGGTCTCTCCGCCGCGCTCGAACAGGCCGCCTCCGTCTGCCGCCGCCGCGGCCGCTTGATCGTCATCTCCGATCTGCACGGCGACCACGCCGCGCTTTTCGACGCGCTCGCGCGCTTCGCGCACCGCGGCTTCCGCATCCTGCTTCTTCAGATTCTGCATCCCGACGAACTCGAACTACCCGCCCGCCATGTCGCGCGCTACCATGACATGGAAAGCGGCGCCTCCGTCGAGGTGGACGCCGAGGAGCTCGGCGAGGCCTATCGCAAACGCGTGCGCGCCTCGATCGACGCCATTTCCCGCGAGGCTTCCGGCCGCGGCATCGAACACCAGGTCGTGAGAACCGACCAACCCTACACCGCCGCGCTCGAGGCCTATCTCGGCTTCCGCAACGCCGCCGGCCCGCTCCGCTGAGCGTTCGTTCGCCATGCAGTTTCTCAACCCCGGACTCTGGCTCGCCTTGCTGCCCCTCGTGGCGGCGCCGGTGATCATTCATTTTCTCAACAAACGCTTCCCGCAGCGTTTCCTCTTCCCGACGGTCGAGCATCTCGCCCGCTCCGCCGCCGAGCGCTCGCGCATCCATCGTTGGCGCCATCGCATCCTCGCGATCCTCCGCACGCTTTTCCTGCTGGCGCTCCTGTTCGCGTTTCTCCTCCCGGTGCTGCGCCGCTTCGACCCGACCGCCGACGAATCCGGCCCGCGCAAGCGCCGCGTGCTCCTGCTCGTCGACCACTCGCTGAGCATGGAATACACCGAGGCCGGCGTCACCGCGCGCCGCCGCGCCGTGATCGAGGCCGAAAAAATCCTCGCGACGCTCTCCGGCGAGGATCAGGTCAACGTCATCTCCGTCGGCGCCACGCCCGTTGCTTGCTTCGACGACTTCGCCGCCAACCTGCCCGAGGCGCGTCGCTTCATCAACGCGTTGCCCGCCTCCGCCACTCGCGCCGACTACACTGCGGCCAATCTCGCCGCCGCCCGCCTGCTTGCCCGCGGCGAAGGACGCGCCGAGCTCTATTACCTCTCCGACTTCCAGCGCCGCAATTGGGCGCAGGTGGATTTCCAACCCGTGTCCGAAAAAGCGCGGCTCTTCTTCGTCGACGTCGCCGCTCCCGAAGCCGCCAACCACGGCATCCTCGGCGTCGCCCTCGGCCAGGCCCGCGCCCTCGCCGGCGACCAGGTGCCGATCGAAGTCACCGTCGGCAATTTTTCCCCGGAGCCTTTCAGCGGCGTCGTGACCGTGCGCGTCGACCGCCGCCACCAAGTCGAGCAACCCGTCGTCGTCGCGCCCTGGTCCTCGGCGCGCGTCACCATCCCCGCGCCGGCCGGCGGGCCTGGCCTTCACCTCTGCGACGTTTCGCTGCCGGCCGACAACCTCGCTATCGACGACTCCTGGGTGCTCGTGCTCTCCGTCGCCGAGAAGGAGGAAATCCTCACCGTCTCCGCGCAGTCCGACGCGGCCAAACCGCCCGTGCGCTTTCTCCACTCCGCGCTCAATCCCTTCCCCGGCCAAGCCGGCTCGCTGCTGCCCCGCCACATCGTTTCCGGAAAACTCGACGCCGCCGCGCTCGCCGGCGCGGGCAAGGTTTTCCTCACCGGCTGCGGACCGCTCGACGCGCAGGCCTGCGAGGCCCTCGCCGCCTTCCTGTTCCGCGGCGGCGGCGTGGTCTGGTTTCTCGACGACGCGGGCGACGCCGACAACCTCCGCCGCCTGCAAGCCGCCCTAGGCTCCACCAAGCTCCCGCTTGATGTCGGGCCGCTCCGCCAGACCGCCAACGTCTCCTC
>CBIHRE010000229.1:0-7567 GCA_966212385.1 uncultured Akkermansia sp.
CGTTCGCCGCGCCCGCGCATCACCACCGGCGCATCGTGCCAAAACAGCGGGCAATCCGAACCCAGCGCCGCCGCCAGCTCCAGCCGCCGCACCGCGTCGAGTTCGATTCCGCTCAAGCGCTCCAGCGCCCGCAACGCCGCCACCGCGTTGCTGCTCCCGCCGCCCAGCCCGGCCCCGATCGGGATGCGTTTCTCCAGCGAAAACCGGACCCCGCCCCGCCATCCCGTCGCCTCCGAGAACTTCGCCGCCGCCTTCAAAATCAGATTGGTCCCGTCGAGAGGCACGCCTTCGGTATCGCAGACCAGCGCCGCCCCCGTCCCGTCCGCCGCGCGTTCCGCCCGCAAGGTGTCTCCAAACGCGAGCTGCGACACCACCGACACCAGTTCGTGAAACCCGTCCGCGCGCCGCCCCGTGATCGCGAGCGAGAGGTTGATCTTGGCCGGGCTGAAAATCGTGACGGAGTCCATCGCCGCGCAGCCCAGACGGTCCCGACGCCCGCGAAAATCCATTTCGGCGCCGCCCGCCTTTTTTCTTCCGCTCCCGCCATCGTATGTCGACACTCCGGCCCTATCGACATGCCCTGCGATCTTATCCTCGCCCTCGACGTTCCCACCCGAGAAGAAGCCGCCCCGATCCTCCGCCAGCTCCGCGGCGAACTCCGCTGGGTCAAAATCGGCCTCCAGATGTTCACCGCCTACGGTCCCGACTACGTCCGCGCGGTCGCCGACGAGGGCTTCAACATCTTCCTCGACCTCAAGCTCCACGACATCCCCAACACCGTCGCCAAAGCCGTCGAATCGCTCGCGCCGCTCCCCATCGGCATGCTCACCCTCCACACCGGCGGCGGCCGCGAGATGATGCAGGCCGCCGTTAAGGCCCAGCAGACCACCCGCCCCGATCTCCTCCTGCTCGGCGTCACCGTCCTCACCTCGATGGACGGCACCGAGCTCGCCAACATCGGCGTCGGCGGCACCCCCGAGATGCAGGTCGCCCGCCTCGGCTCCCTCGCCGCCTCCGCCGGCATGAAGGGCCTCGTTTGCTCTCCCCTCGAAGTGCAGCTCCTTCGCCGCATGCTTCCTCCCGACGTGCAACTCGTCACCCCCGGCATCCGTCCCGCCGGCGAGTCCGGCGGCGACGACCAAAAACGCGTCCTTTCCCCCGCCGAAGCCGCCCGCGCCGGCTCCAGCTACATCGTCGTCGGACGTCCCATCCTCAAAGCCAAGGACCCCGCCGCCGCCGCCCGCGCCATCCTCGCCGACCTCGCCTCGGCCTGAGTCACCACCCGCGTTTCCTTATCCTGCCTCTCCTGGCTCCCTGCTCCTAGCCCCAATCTCCCCGCTCTTATGTCCCGCACCGCCGCCATCCTCCTCGCCGCCGGCAGCGGCCGCCGCATGCAGGGCGCCGTCGCCGACAAGATCCTCGCCCCCCTCGCCGGCCGCCCGGTCTTCGCCCACAGCGTCGCCGCCTTCCTCGAGAGCAACGTCGCCGACTACTACGTCATCGTCGTTCGCGACCAGGCCCAGTCCATCGCCCTCTCCGCCGACGCGCCGACGCCCGCCCAGTTCGTTATCGGCGGCAAGGAGCGCCAAGACTCCGTGCAAAACGCCCTCGCCGTCCTCCCCGCCGACATCGCCTACGTGTTCATCCACGACTGCGCCCGCCCCCTCATCGGCGTCGAGCAACTCGTCGGCCTGCACAAGATCGTCCGCAAGGAGGACGCCGTCGTCCTAGCCCACCGCGTGACCGACACCATCAAAAAGCACTCCGACACCGGCCACCTCAAGACCCTCGACCGCGACCGCCTCTGGGCGATGGAGACCCCGCAGGTTTTCGCCCGCGAACTCATCGTCGAAGCCTATGCCAAGGTGGCCAAGAAAGAGCTGCGCATCACCGACGACGCCTCCGCCGTCGAGCTCCTCGCCCACCCCGTCGCCCTGCTGGAGAACGCGCACCCCAACCCGAAGATCACCACCCCCGCGGACCTCGCCTACGTCGAGTATCTCCTCTCCAAAAAAGACGAAGCGGAATAAGCCACAGAGTTCACAGAGCCCGGACACAGAGCGCACAGAGGTAGAACCGTAGATCGGCTCCATAGGCCGTTTTTTATTCTCCTCCGACCTCCGTGCCCTCCGTGTCCGAGCTCCGTGCCCTCCGTGTCTAAAAGATAACGCCCCGCCCGATTATGAGCAGCGCCATCCGCATCGGCCACGGCTACGACATCCACCGCACCGTCGCCGGCCGCCCCATGATCCTCGGTGGCGTGCATTTCGCCGATTGCCCCGTCGGCCTCGACGGACACTCCGACGCGGACGCCCTCACCCACGCGATCTGCGACGCCCTACTCGGCGCCGCCGCGCTCCCCGACATCGGCCACTTTTTTCCCAACACCGATCCGGCCTTCAAAAACATCGATTCGCAGATCCTGCTCCAACGCGTCTGCGCCTCCCTCCGCGAACGCGGCTACGAGATCGTGAACATCGACTCCTCGCTCATCGCCGAGCGCCCCAAGATCTATCCGCGTCTCCAGGAAATGCGCGCCCGCCTCGCCGCCAGCGCCGGCCTCCCCGTCGACCGCGTCGGCGTAAAAGCGACCACCAACGAAGGCTCCGACGACATCGGCCGCGGCCTCGCCATCGCCGCCCACGCGGTCGCCCTCATTTCCCGCGCCTGACCTCCGCCCCTCGTTTTCCTCCATTTCACCTTCCGTGTCTTCTTTTTTGCGCCCCCTGCGCCTCATCGCGGCCATCTCCTCCGTTCTATCCATTCTCGTGCTCTCCGCCTGCGGCTCGCGCGAGACGCCCGTCGAACAGGGCAACCGCACCCAAACCCTCCATCGCGGCATCGGTCCCGACCTCTCCGACCTCGATCCGCATCTCGCCGGCTCCCTCGGCGACATCCAGGTGCTCTCCGCCCTTTTTGAGGGCCTCGTCGGCGAAGAGCCGCAAACCCTCGCGCCCGTCCCCGGTGTCGCCACCGATTGGAATGTCTCCGCCGACGGGCTGGTCTACACCTTCCACCTCCGCCCCGAGGCCAAATGGTCCGACGGCCGCGCGCTCGTCGCCGCCGATTTCGTCGATTCCGTGAAGCGCGCCCTCACCCCCGCCCTCGGCGCGCCCAACGCCGAGCTCATCTACCCCGTCCTCAACGCCGAAGCCTACCACAAGTCCCGCCTCGCCGACTTTTCCCAGGTCGGTATCAGTGCGCCGGATACGCACACCGTCCGCATCTCCCTCGAATACCCGGCGGCCCACTTCCTCTCGCTCCTCACCCATCCCGTCTGGTTTCCCGTCCCGCTCCACGCCATCTCAGCCGCCGGCGCCGCCGACGCCCGAGGCAACCGCTGGGCCTCGTCTCCGGCCACCTTCGTCGGCAACGGTCCCTTCGTCCTGAAGGACTGGCGCCATGGCCAGATCATCGCCGTCGAGGCCAACCCGGCCTACTGGGACGCCGCCGCCGTCAAACTCCACGCCGTCCACTTCCACCCCTTCGACAGCGTCGACGCCGCCGAGCGCGCCTACCGCGCGGGTCAGCTGCATGTCATCGACACCCTCCCCGCCGGACGCGTCGAGACCTGGCGCGCCGAGGCCTCCGACCAACTGCGCACCGATCCCTTCCTCGACATCTATTTCTACCGCTTCAACACCACCCGCCCCGTCCTGAGCGACGTCCGAATCCGCCGCGCGCTCTCGCTGGCCATCGACCGCGAGCAACTTGTCTCGGGTCTCCTCAAAGGCGGCCAGCGCCCCGCCGCCGCCTTCGTGCCGCCGGGCGCCGGCGGATACCAACCGCCCTCCGTCCTCCGCCACGACCTCGCCGCCGCCAAAGCCCTCCTCGCCGAGGCCGGATACCCCGAAGGCCGGGGCCTCCCCGTTTTCGAACTGCTCTACAACACCTCCGAGAATCACCGACGCATCGCCGAGGCCGTCCAACAACAGTGGCGGGCGCTCGGTGTGGAGCTTCGCCTGATCAACCAGGAATTCGCGACGCTCCTCGACGCCCGTCGCGCCGGCGATTTCCAGCTCCTCCGGTCCGGCTGGGTCGCCGACTACGACGACCCCATCAGCTTCCTCGCCCTCTTCACCAAGGACAGCGCGCAAAACTTCACCGGCTGGAGCGACCCCGCCTACGACCGGGCGCTCTACGAGGCGGCCCGCACGACGGACACCGCCGCCCGCCACACGCTTCTCCGCGAAGCCGAGACACGTCTCCTCGAGGCCGCGCCCATTCTACCGCTTTACGTCAACACCCACGTCTACCTTCTCCACCCCGCCGTCCGCGGCTGGCATCCCACCCCGCTCGATCGCCACCCGCTCAAAGCCGTAAGCCTCGCGCCCTGAGTCGGATTCATATCGCCACCGACACCGCTCCGCCTCTCGCTCTCACGTTTATTCCCCCAATGAAACGCCTCCGCCGCATCGCCCTGCTTCCCCTCGCCGTCGTCGCCGGCTCGCTCTTCGCCCAAGAGCGCCTCGACGACTCCATCTTTGGCGCGCTTCGCATCAGCAGCCTCGACGACCTCGCCTCTTCCGCCGGCGCCTTCGCCGACCGCATCGAGCCCGGCTCCGGCGCCAACACCGCCCAACTCACCGCCGCCGCATCCTCCCTCGGCTTCGCCACCGACCAAGAGGTGCTGGCCTTGCTCATCGATCCGCAAAAGTCCGCGCAGCCCTACGCGCTGGTGCTTCCGTCCATCGACCCCGAGAAGCTCAAGGCCAATCCCCAGTTCAACTTTCAACCTACGGCCGCCTCGCCCGATCGCTACCAGATCAAGCTCCCCAACGGCATGCCGATGTTCGCCACTTTCGTCGGCAAACGCCTCGTCGTTTCGCCGCTTGAAGCAGGCCTCGATGCCGTCCTCCCCGTCCTCAAATCCGACACCGACATCCGCCGGCTTCGCGCCGCCGGCGGTCAGCTCGCGCTAAGCCTCTCCGCCGACCGCATCTACACCGCCTACAAGCCCATGCTCGACTTCATGCTCATGGGCATGCGCAGCCAGCTCGCGAAGGTTCAAGGAGACAAAAATCCCCAGGCTCCCAACCCCGCCGACGTGCTTGGTTCCGTCCTCGGCACGCTCGCGGACGTGCAGGATTACTCCCTGCGCATCGCGATCCACGCCGACCACCTCGACCTGCGCAACGGCGTCACCGCGAAGCCCGGCAGCACCACCGCCGCGCTCTTCAGCGCCGGCCGCGGCCCCGCGGTGAGCCTTCCCGCCTCCTTCGATCAAACCGCCTCGGTCTTCGGCACCGTCTCCGCCCACCCCTCCCCCGAATTTTGGGCCGCCTACAACCGGTTTACCGAGCAGGCGCTTTCCAGCTTCGCCAAGTCCAACGCGGACGCCTCAAAGGCGTTCTCCAAAACCGTGGCCGACTTCGCCGCCATCTGGGACGGCACCGCATCGATGGCCGTCCTTTCGCCCAAGCAAGGCATGTCCGGCACCGGTTCCATCGGCATCACCGACCGCGAAAAGTCGCTCGCCCTTCTCCGTAGCCTCCCCGAGCTCCAAAAGAGCATGGCCGCGATCAACGAGTCCCAAGGCCTGACCACCGACATCGCCGTCGGCGCGGAAGAGACCCACGGCGACGCCCGCCTGATCGACATCACCCAAACCTACCGCGCGGTCAGCCCGGAGATGCAGGAAGGCTTCAAGCGCATGCAGAAGCTCGGTATCGAGAAACTCACCGCGACCTACGGCGTGAGTCCCTCCCGCCTCCTCTACGTGATGGGCGAGGACTCCCATGCCGAAACGAAGCGACTCCTCGACGCCCCGGTCGCCGCCTCCACCATCTCCCCGGCCGCCTACGGCCTTCCTGTGGAGTCCACCACCTTCGTCGCCATCTCCCTTCCCCGCTACCTCGGATGGATCGCCCGCATCGGCGACGGGCTTCCCTTCAGCTACGACGCCGGCGCCGCGCCCGAAAAACCCGGTTTCGCCATGACCACCGACCTCGTCGACGGCCGCGCCGACATCCGCGTCCACCTCTCCACCGCCGAGATCGTCGCCGTGAAAAACGCCTTCGCCAAACCCGCCGCCGCAACGGCGCCCTCCCCGACAGTCACCGAATAAACAGCAGCTCCTCGCGGCCATTGGCCGCCCATTGAACCGGAAAAGCCGCGGTCCCAAGGCCGCGGCTTCTTCATTCCCCGAGACGCCCGTTGGGCCATCTCATACCAATGGCTGATTGCATCCAGATTTTAGGTGGACGGGCGGGTCCCTCCGCCCGTGGATCGATCTCAAAGCTTCGTGCGCGGGGACGCGCCCGCCCACCCCGGAACCTAAAGTCTAAATCCACCAAGCCGCTGGTATCATCCGCGGTTAACTTCGGTCCGCGTTCGGAATTTCTATTTCTGCTTCCCGCCCCACTTCGCCAGCGCCCGCCCCGTCAGGCTGCGCGCCTCCTTCTCGATCCCCTTGCGATCGCCTGCATACACGATCTCGCCGCCCGCCGAGCCGCCGCCCGGCCCGAGGTCGATCAGCCAGTCGGCCAAGTTGATCACGTCGAGATTGTGCTCGATCACGATCAGCGTGTTGCCCGCGTCGCGCAGCTTAAACAGCAGGTCCATCAGGTGCTGGATATCGACCCAGTGCAGGCCCGTCGTCGGCTCGTCCAAGATGTAGAGCGTGCCACCCTGCTGCCGCTTGCTCAGCTCGAGCGACAACTTCAGCCGCTGCGCCTCGCCGCCCGACAGCGTCGTCGCGCTCTGTCCGAGCGTCAGATAACCGAGCCCCACCGCCGACAGCGTCTCCAGTCGGTCCATGATCTTCGGGATGTTTTTGAACACCCCGATCGCCTCGCTCACCGACATGTTCAACACGTCCGCGATCGATTTTCCGTGGAATAAAATCTCCAGCGTCTCGCGGTTGAAGCGCCGTCCGCCGCAGCTCGGGCAAGGCGCGTAGGCGTCCGCCATGAACTGCATGTCGAGCTTGATCACGCCATCGCCCTGACAGCGCTCACAACGCCCGCCCCGCACGTTGAACGAAAACCGGCTCGCCGTGTAGCCGCGCACCTTCGCCAGCGGCACCATCGCGAACAACTCGCGCAACGGATCCATCAACCCCACATACGTCGCCGGATTCGACCGCGGTGAACGACCGATCGGCGACTGGTCCACCTGCACCAGCTTCTCGAAATTATCCAGGTTCTCGATGTGCCGGTGCTTGCCCGGGATCGCCTTCGCGCCGTTCAGCTTTCGCGCCGCGGCCGCCGCCAGGACGTCGTTTACCAGCGTGCTCTTGCCCGAGCCCGACACGCCCGTGACCACCGTCAGCAAGCCGACCGGAAAGCGCGCGTCCACGCCCTTCAGATTGTTCTCCCGCGCCTCGCGCACGGTGAGAAAAAGCCCGTCCGTCGTCTTCGGCTTCGCCTCGCGCGTCACGCTTAGCTTTCGCGCCAGATACGGCCCCGTGCGCGTCTGCTTCGACGGCGCCGCCATCAGCTCCGCCGGCGTGCCTTGAAACAAAATCCGCCCGCCCTCGGCGCCCGCCTCCGGCCCCATTTCCACGATCTCGTCCGCGAGCCGCATCGTGTCCTCGTCGTGCTCCACCACCACGACCGTGTTCCCC
>CBIHRE010000230.1:0-7559 GCA_966212385.1 uncultured Akkermansia sp.
CAGATCGCTTACGTGCGCCTCCGCGAGCATGTGCTCGAAAACCTCATGCACACCGACGAGCGCCACCTGGAATGGGCCTACGGCCAAGGACGTCGCCTCACGCCTATCGACCACCTCATATTCAACGAATTCATCCGCAAACGCGGATGGCGCGACGAAGCCTCGGCCAACCTCGAATCGTGGCTCGCCGAGGCCCGGCTTCCTCCCGGCTATGTCGCCACCGTGTTCGACTACATCGAGCACGACGAGGAGCGCCCGGCTCGCGCCGTCGCCGCTTCCGGCGGTCCGCCGCCCATTGCCGGCGGTTTCCGGTGAGGCACCTCTCACCCGGTCGTTTGCCAACGCCACACCCCCTGCTCGCCCGCGATCGTCGTCCCGTTCATTCGCCAACACCCCCGCCCGTCGCCACCATGCCTTCCGTTCCCGGACTCCGCAGTCCTTACGAACTTGTCGGCGGCCTCGTTCACTTCGGCCGCATGATCGACAAGATCCGCCTTCACCACGCCGGCCGCCTTCCCGCCGATTATCACCCCGCGCTGGGCAACGGCCATGACCGCGTTCTCTGCTCCTTTCTCCAGATCGACTACGTCCGGCTGCGCGAGCACGCCCTCCAAAACCACGATCTCTCGGAAGAACAAGTCCTGGAATGGGCCTACGGCCACGGCCGTCGCCCCACGCCGACCGACCTCACCGTGATCAACGGCTTCCTGAGCAAACGCGGCTGGCGCGACCAGTCCGCGCCCAATCTCCCCAAATGGCTCGAAAAAAGCGGCCTCCCTCCCGACGCCGCGCAGACCAATTTCGACTACATCGAGCTCGACGAAGGCCGCCCCGCCCGGGGCCTCTCGGTTTTTTGAAGCGTATCCGAACATGGTTCTCGTCCGTCCCATCCGCGAGCCCGACGCCGAAGGCTTTCACGCCGCGCTCGATTCCGTTTGCCGCGAGCGGAAATACCTCGCCCGCGCCGAGGCCCCTCCGCTGGAAAGCGTGCGCAGCTTCATCGCGGGCAATCTCCGCGCCGGCCACCCCCAGTTCGTCGCGGAGTCCGAGGGCCGGATTGTCGGTTGGTGCGACGCCTTGCCCGACGCCCAGAAATTCGGGCGGGCCCATGTCGCAGTCCTCGGCATGGGCGTCGTGCGCGAACACCGCGGCGGGAAAATCGGCACTCGTCTGCTCCATAGCGTCATCGTCGCCGCCCATGATCGCGGCCTGGAGCGACTCGAGCTCGTGGTGCGCGCCTCCAATTCGCCCGCGTTGGCGCTCTATCGCGGGACCGGCTTTGTCGTCGAGGGCGTCAAGAAGCGTGGCCTGCTCGCGGACGGCGTCCACGACGACCTCGTGCTGATGGCGCTGGTTTTAAGCGCCACCGCCAGCCACGGAACCGCCGCAATTTTTCCAGCTTATCCCCCATCGATGAAATCCCGCATCCCCACCGTGATCGTAGGTGTCCACGACATGGCGCGCTCCACCCGCCTCTACCGCGATTGGCTCGGCCTGCCCTGCCGCCAATCCGGCGGCCGCTGGACCGAGTTCGATGTCGGAGGCCATACGCTCGCGCTCCACATCCATGACGCGCCCGCCGGCGCCGCCGCCAAAACCCAGGGCGTCGTCACACTCTGCATCGAGGTCGCCGATCTCGACGCCACGGCAGCCCGTCTCCGCTCCGCCGGCTACGCCGTGGAGGGACCGACCGAGATGGAAGGCCTCGGTCGCGTCGCCAGTTTTCGCGACCCCGACGACGTGGCCGTGAGCCTCTCGCAACGCTCCCCTGTCGCTTGATCCCACCGCCCATGCCGGCCACAAGCAAGTGGGAGCTTGCACAAGGCGGAGCCGGACTTCGCGGTGGCCGAGGTCAGCGAACATCTCCTCATCGCCTGGAACGATCCCCTCGCCGAACCGCGCCTCTCCGACGAGCACGACGACTGGCGCTGGTGCGACGAAGAACAAGCCGCCGCGCTCCTCACCTTCGGCCACAACCCCGCGTTCCTCCGCGCCATCGAACGCCATCTCGACGACTTCCAAATATGATCCGCATCCCCTTTGTTGCGCTGGCTCTCGTCGCTTTCGCCAAGGTCGCCGCCGCCGCTCCGAGCGCGCAGCCACAGGTCAAGTCTCTGCGCGTCACCGTGCTTTCGGCCAACCTCGCCGAGCGCGGCATCGGCGAATGGGGCTTCTCCGCCCTGGTCGAGGTGGACGGCAAACGCCTGCTCTTCGACACCGGCAACCACCCCGACACCGTTCTACGCAACGCCCTTGAAAACGAGGTCGATCTAGCTGGCGTCTCCAACGTCGTCCTCTCGCACCACCACATCGACCACGTCGGCGGCCTGCTCACGCTGCGCCGCGCCGTCGCCGAAAAATCGCCTCGCGCCCTTGCGCGCGTCCACGTCGTTCGCGGCGCCTTCTGGAGCCGCGGCCCGGGCCCCCACAAAGGCGACGAGAACCCGCTCATAGCCATCCGCCCGGCTTACGAGGCGACCGGCGGCGCCTTCATCGAGCACGAAGGCCCCGTCGAGTTGCAGCCCGGCGTGTGGTTCACCGGCCCGATCCCCCGTCGTCACAACGAACAAGGCCCGGTCGGCGACGACCACGTCCACCTGCCCGACGGCTCCTTCGTGCCTGACCCGGTTCCCGAAGACTCCGCGCTGATCTTCGACACGGAGCGCGGGCTTGTCGTGCTAACCGGCTGCGGCCACGCCGGTCTGATCAACACCCTCGAACAAGCCCGCGTCGTGACCGGCCGTCCCGACGCACCGATCCACGCCGTGCTCGGCGGCTTCCACCTTCTCCGCGCGTCCGCTGGTTCGCTCGAGTGGACTGCGGAAAAACTCCGCGCGCTGGGCGTGCGCCATATCCACGGCGGCCACTGCACCGGCCTCGAAACCGTCTACCGCCTGCGCCGTCTGCTCGATCTGCCGCGAGAGGCGGTCACGGTCGCCGCCGTCGGCTCGTGGTTCGATCTCGCCGAGGGCATTCATCCGCTTTCACTGGCTCGCTAACTTCGCCGATTTGATGGTCTCCGCCCAGACGCTCCCCTCGCTCGCCTCCGCCGTCGGCGACACGCCGCTCATCCGTCTCGGCCGGCTCTCGGCTGAGACCGGCTGCGAGATCCTCGGTAAGGCGGAGTTTCTCAACCCCGGCGGCTCGATCAAAGATCGCGCCGCGCTCGCCATGCTCGACGCCGCCGAACGTTCCGGCGCGCTCCGACCCGCCGGGCTCATCGTCGAGGGCACCGCCGGCAACACGGGCGCAGCCTTGGCGCTCTACGGCCGGCCGCGCGGTTATCGCTGCCGCTTCTTCGTTCCCGAATCGATCTGCGCCGCCAAGACAGACCTGCTGGAGGCGCTTGGCGCCGAGGTCCGCCGCGTGCCCGACCGCCCCTGCGGGCACCCGGAGAATTTCCAGCAACTCGCCCGCCGCGACGCCGAGGCCGATCCCTCCGCGTGGTGGGTCAACCAATTCGACAACCTCGCCAACCACGAGGCTCACTACCGTTCCACCGCGCCCGAAATCTGGCGGCAGACCGGTGGGAAACTCGACGCCGTCTTCGCCGCCGTGGGCTCGGGCGGCACGCTCGCGGGCCTCTCGCGCTATTTCGCCGAGCGAGCACCCAGCGTGCGCATGATCTGCGCCGATCCGCACGGCGCGGCGATGTGGTCGTGGTTCACCCACGGTCATCTCGACGACATCGCGGGCGATTCCGTGGCCGAGGGGATCGGCCAATGCCGCGTCACCGCCAACGTCGCTCTCGCCCGCGTCGCCGCCGCCCATCGCATTCCCGACGCCGAGGCCATCGCCGTGCTCCACCGCCTCCGCGATGAGGAAGGCGTCTTCGTCGGTCTTTCCGCCGCGATGAACGTCGCCGCCGCCCTGCGCGACGCCCGCGAAAAGAGCCCGGGCCGCACCTTGGTCGCGATTCTTTGCGACGGCGGCGCCCGCTACGCCTCGACCATCCACGATCCCCGTTGGCTCGCCGCCCGGGGCCTGCCCTCGCCCTGTAGATGAAACTCGCTCTCTGCACGCGCGAACACGCGCCGGAGAACTGATCGTCGCCGCCCGCGCCCGCGGGGTGCACGCGCTCGTGGGCGTGATCGACGCGAGCAACGGCCCCAGCATCGCTCTCCATCGGACGTCAGGCTTTACCCACGCGGGCACGCTGCGTGAAGTCGGCTTCAAGTTCGACCGGTGGCTCGACGTCGAACTGTGGCAGCTGGTTTTGCCCAAGCCAGGGTCCGCGCCCGAGTGAGAGAAGAAGCGACTCGCAAAGGATCCAACTCAGGGAATCGCGCCGACCGGCCCGAGGCTCCCGCCGCAGCCCTTGCGCGCCACGGCCTCGACCAGACGCTGGATCTCCAGCTCGGCGTTCCGCTTGCGGACTCGCTCCCGCTCGATCTCCTGCGCCTGCTGAAACTCGGCGCGCCCGGCCGCCTCCTTCTCCGCGCGCAGCGAGACAAGCCGCGCCTCGAGCGCCTTCACCTCGGCGGCGCTTTTCTCGGATTGCTCGCGATAGGACGCCGTCTCGGCCGCGAGTTCGCGGCCGGTGGCCTCCCACTTGGCGCGCTTCTCGTCCTCCTTGCGCTTCTCCTCCGCGCTCCGTTCGGCGGCGCGACGATCCGCGTCCTCGCGGGCCAGGCGTTCCGCCTCCTGCTTGCGGGCGGCCGCCTCCGTTTCCGCTTTCGCCTTTTCGACGCGGGCGATTTCGGCCTTGGCCGAGGCTTCCTTGCGATGCGACGTGTAGATGCCTCCGAAACCGAGGGTGAGGGCGAGCGGAGCGATCAGGTAGAATTTGTTCATGGCGATTTTTTCGCGGGGTTGAAAATCAGGAGCCCGCGGCGGTCCCGGCGGCGGAAGGCGTCGCGCTCAACTTGGCCAACAGCGTCTCCAGTGCCTTCACGTTGGCGCGCGAGCGGGTGACGAATTCGCCGAGGAACGCCTTTTCGGCGTCGCCTTCCTTGCGGGCGGCGGCGAGCCGGGAGATCGCGGCCTCTTCGGCTGCGATCTCCTTTTTCAAACGCTCGATCTGTCGCGCGAGTTTTTCCTGCTCGCGGTAGGCCTGATCACGCGCATCGACCTCGGCCTGGCGCGTGGCACGGTCGGCGGCTTCGCGGGCCTCGCGCTCGGCCTTGTCCTTCTTGCGTTGCTCGGCGAGCGCGAGCGCTTCGGCGAAGGCGGCCTTGCGCGCGTCTTGCTCCGCGAGATTCTTCGCGGCCAGCTCGGCTTGAACGCGCGCGGCTTTGGCCGCCTCCCGCTCCTTTTGGGCGCCGCGGTGAATGGCGTAGACACCGATGAAAACGGCGAGGGCCGCCAGCGGGGCGATGAAGTAGATCTTTTTCATGGAATCGGATTACAAGTGGGGGCGGGGCGACGGATCAGCTTTGGCTTTGGCGCTCCTTCAGCGCATCGGTGATCGCGCGGGCGAGCGGATCGATGGAGGACGCCGGCACGTCGCCGACGGCTCGGGCGGCCGCGATCCACCGGTCGGCATCGGCGTAGCGCTGAAGCTCGTAGGCGAGATAGGCGAGATAGACCTTCGCCTGCCCCGGTTTCTCCAGTCCGGGCTTGGTCACGGCGGACTCGGCCCGGATATAGGCGTCCGCGATTTTTCCCTGCTGATACAGGCTCTGCGCGAGCGAGAACTCCAGCGCGCCGTCGGCGGGAAAGCGCCCCACTGCGCGGCCAAGCGCCTCGGTGGCCTTTTCCTCCTGGCCGAATTGGGTATAGGCGGAGGCGAGCAGCTCCCAGTTGCGCCGGCTGTTTTCCAGCGTGGCGTCGGCGAGCCCGCGCTCGAGTTGCTCGGCCGCGAGTCCGAATTGCTGGAGGTTAAACAACAGGGCGACGCGGGTGTAGTTGTCCTTGGGCGTCGCGAGCAGACCTTGGGCGCGGGCGCGCTCGATCAGGTCCAAGGCCCGGAGGCTCAGTCGCCGCGCCTCGGCGGGTTTCTCCGCCTCGCCTGCGGCGGCCAGGTAGATGGCCTGCAACTGGCCCCACGCGGACGCGTTCTTCGGTTCGCGCTCGACCAGCAACTCCAGCCACTCGGCGGCGCGGAGATTTTCGCCGAGTTGCAGATGGGCGGCGGCGAGCAGGGTGAGCGGCTGCACGCCCGGTGAAACCGCGAGCACGAGCGACTCCTTCAGCTCGGCGACGGACTCGCGAACGCGGTCGAGATCGGGTTTCGCGGCGTCGAGCGTGCCGAGTTGAAACAAGACCGAGGCGGTGAAAACTCGCGCCTCGGCGGTGGCTCTCGGCGTCTCGCGTAGCCAACGTCGAACGTAGCCGAGCGAGAGTTCGTAAGCCTCGCGTTGCGCGCGCGCCTCCTTAAGTTCTCCGGCGCGCTGGGCGTGAAGCTGGGCGAGGAGATAAAGCTGCTCCAACCGGGCGGGGGCGTCCACGAAAGCGGACACGTTTTCCCCGAGCTTGAACGCCTTCTCCAAAGAGGCCACGGCTTCGCCATAGTTGCCTTGGGCCAAAAGCACCTGGGCCCGGATCTGGGCCAGGATATAGGCATCGAAGCTCGCTGGCTTGGCCGCGGACGAAAGACCATCGATCAAGACCAGCGCCCCCGCATGGTCGCGAGCGTCCGTCAGCGCGCGCAGCCGACCAAGCGAGTCGGAGACGGCGGAGCTGAGTTCCTTGCGCGGCGCCTCCTCGGCGGCGCCGGCGGAGATCGCGGCCGGCCCGGAGAAGGCGAGCACGGCGAGCAATGAAAGAAGGGACGGATAAACCGGGCGCGGCATGGCTCAGGACTCCAGGTTGAAGGCGATGGGGATCTGCACGCGGGTGCTGACGGCGGCGCCGCCCTTGCGTCCGGGCTGGAAGCGCGTGCGTTGCACGGCGGCGAGGGCGGACTCCTCGAAACCGCTGTGGGTGGAGCGAACCACGAAGGCGTTTTGGACCCCGCCTTGCGCGTCCACGATGAACTCCACCAACACCTCGCCGCGGAGGCCGGAGCGCTTGAGGCCGGGCGGATAGGAAGCGGAGATGGGCCCCCGCGCCTGCGGGCGCTGATCCAGCGCGGTGAGATCGAAGATTTTCCCGAGGTTCGCGCCGGCCGAAACGCCGGGACGAAGGTTGGCGGGGATGGTGACGCCGGCAGAGCGGTTCAGATTGGTCGCCACCGTCGGCTGAAGTTTTTGCACGAAGGGCGAATCGATGACCGCCGAGGGCAGGTCGGCCTGCGAAGGCGGGGCGAGGTCGGCCGCGTCGACGGGGAGATCGGCCGGCTGATCGGCCGCGGGCTCCGGCTCGTCAGGCGCAGGGGGAGGCGGCTGGTCCAAGGCTATGGTGGGCGTCTCCTCCTTGGCGGCGGGTTTCGCGGGCTCGGAACGGAACAGCAGCCCGCTGGCGGCAAGACCGGCGTGGACGAGGAAAGAAACGATGACGGCGAAAAGGATGCTGCGATTCATGGCCGTGGGTGGGATTGGGCGACGGGAGCGAGGTGTGATTATTTTTCGGATACGCCGTCCGCCTCAGCGACCGGAGGAACGATAGGCGGTCTCGATGGTGACGGTTTCGATGCCGGCGAGGCGGACCTCGTCGAGGACCTTGATGACGTTGCCGTA
>CBIHRE010000231.1:0-7549 GCA_966212385.1 uncultured Akkermansia sp.
AATCGGCGCGCGCCGCGACCTGACCGTCTTGGGCGCTTTTTTCGCGACCGACGTCGCGCTCGCCGCTTCACAAGGAAAATCGTGTGTCGGCCCGGTCCTCGCTCCCGGGCCGGCTTGTATTCAAAAAATACAATATCTCCGGAGGGCTTGCGCGTTTGACTCGCCCTCCCCGCGCCGCGGAGTGTGCGGCGCCCCGCTCCGGCCGCCCCATGCCTCGTTTCTCGCTGCTCCTGTTCTTGTTCGGATTCCCCGGCCGCACGACGTGGAAGGTCCGTCCGCGTGGAGCTTTTCCCGTTCTCGGCGGAAGAGGAGGCGCGCCTTCGTTGCTTTGGCCGACGAAGGTAGACGCTAAGCTTTTCCTCCGATTGCTCCTGGCGAGGCCGTGAACAACTTACCGTCGCCCCGCCCCGTTCTATGAAACGCTTCGGTTCCCCCGCCAAGCTGGCCCTCGCCGTCTCCGCCGCCGCCGTTTTGCTGCTGCTCTGGGCCCCTTGGCGTGGCACGCGCATCCCGGCTTCCGCCGGCGAGGGCGCCGCGCAGCCGAAGTCCTCGCCCGCGCCGACGGTTTCCGACCTTTCCGCCGCCGCGGTTCGTCCGCCGCCGCCGTCGGCGATCCCCGCGCGAGAGGTGCCCCGTCGTCCGCTGGCCGTGGCCAAGGAAAGCCCGCTCCACGCCTGGACCGCCGAGGACGCCCGCTCCCCCGAGGTCATCCGCAAGATAGCCCACAACGAATGGGAGGAGCGGCGCCTGCTCGAGGAGAACGCCCGCATCACCAGGCGGCAGCTCGTCTATCGCAAGGAACCCGTTTTCATCGCGATTGAGCGCGCCCGCGCGAAAGGCGAAACGGTGGGCACGTTCACCTTGCCCGGCTTCGACGGGCGCGAGCTCGAGGTGGCGGTTGAAAAAACCGATCTCGAGCCTTCCGGCCTGAGCGGCACCTTGACCGGACGCCTTCCCGGGCTCGGGGAATCGCTCGTCACGCTCGCCTTCAAGCAGGGCACCGAAGCCTTCACCGTCGTTTCCCCCGAGGACGGCGTCTACCTGCAAGGCCACCCGCGCGAGCCGGGCGAGATCATGGTCTCCAGCTTTGTGCCCGACGACTACCTCCGCCTGCCCGGTGGAGAGCCCGTTCGCACCAACGAACAATTTAAACCCGCCGAATGAACGCCCCCCGCCCCCTGTCCCTCGTCCGGGCCGCCAAGTTTGCCCTGGCGGCCGCCGTGGTTGGTTGCGCGGGCGGAGCCCCCCACGCCGCCGCCGAGGCCGACCTCCGCGTCGCCTACGACCAGTCCTACACCGCGTCCGCCGGCGGACATGACAACGTCCAGGTGCTCGCCGCCAACGCCGTCGCCGGCTCCAACGCCATCAACGAGCGCTGCGGCACCGGCGCGCGCGTGCGCATCGTCGGCTACCGCGAGGCCTCGCAATATCTTTACCAGACCACCAGCAAGGGCGGCTTCGTCGGCTGGATGGCCAACTACGACTCGCGCATGACCGACGTGGTCGACGCCGGCAACGCCCGCGGCGCCGATCTCGTCACCTTCCTCTGCGTGTCCACCAGCGACGGCGCCGCCGCCGTCGCCCAGCAGCCTGGCCGCTACTCCTGCTTCGATCCCGGCCAGTTCTGGTCCAACGTCGTCGCCCACGAACTCGCCGGCCACAACTACAGCTGCGACCATCGCGGCGGCCGTCTGGAGCCCAAGACCATCATGATGCACAACTACTGCGGCGGCGGCTCGCAGGGTTACTACAGCAATCCCAACATCTGGCTCAACGGTGTTCGCCTCGTGGGCGAAGGCAGCTGCCTCGGCGACGCCGTCAATGGCGGCGACAACTCCTATCTCATCAGCACCACGGCCCAGGGCGTCGCAGATCGCTACAACCGCGTCGTCGCCGCTCCCAATCTCGCCAACGTGGTCCGTCGTTGGGCCTTCAACCAATCCGCCGCGGCCGCTCCCGCCGGCACCACGCTCGTCGACTCCGTCTCGGGCACCGCTCTCGCCACCGTGCAGGGCAACGGCGCGACTTTCTCCGGCTCCGGCCTTCGCCTCCCGGGTGGCGCGTCCGGCAGCGGCGCCGCCTACCTGCAGCTCCCCGCCGGCGTCGTTTCCGGTTATACCAACGTCACCATCGAGATCTGGGCCACGCCGCTCTCCTTCCAGGCATGGGGACGTTTGCTCGATTTCAACAACGGCAGCTCGAACTACCTCACGCTCAGCACCGCGAACGGTTCCGGCCTCGGCACCCAGCGCCTCGAGTCCAAGGTCGGCGGCGCCACCGTCACCGCCGACAGCGGTCTGCCCACGACCGCAGGCGTGCCCCACCACTACGCGATCACCTTCGCCGACAACGGCGCCGGCGGCGGACGCTGGACCTGGTATCGCGACGGCGACGCCGTCGCCTGGCGCGACGTCGCCTACCCCCTTTCTTCGCTCCCCGACGTCAACAACTGGCTCGGCCGCTCCGCCTACGCCGTCGACGCTTTCGCCAATTGCGAGTATTCCGAAGTCCGCATCAGCAACGTCGCCCTCACTCGTGACGAGGTCCTCGCAAACTACGCGCTCGGCCCCAACCGCCAGAGCTCGGACGTCTACCTCACCGCCGAGGATCCTCTCGGCCAGACCTCCTTCAACGTCGCCGGCCGCTGGAGCGACGGCCTCGCCCCGAGCGCCGGCAAAACCTACGAGACCGCCAATTTCCGCCTTCGCACGCCCGCCGATTCCACGTCGCGCAGCTTCGCCGGCCAGTCGCTGAAAATCAGCGGCGGCGCGCTCCTCTGGAAGGGCACCACCAGCGCCTCGCTCACCATCAACGACCTCAGGCTCGCCGGTTCCCCCGAGCTCGTCCACGCCGGCTCCGGCACCTGGACGCTCGCTGGCAACCTCACCGTCGGCACCGACGACGCCATGATCCGCGCCGCCAACGGCCCCATCACCCTCTCCGCCAACCTCGCCGGCGATCGCGAGCTGCTCTTCGTCAACAACACCGTCACCCTGAGCGGCTCCAACTCCGCCTTCCTCGGAAAAATTCTCGTCGGCGACGGACGCGCCAGCGCGCTCGCGATCGATTCGGAAGCGCGCCTCGGGCCCAATCCCGCGACCCTTGTCACCGACCAGCTCACGCTCAATCGAGGCACCATCCAGATCTCCGGAACCCAGGCGATAGACGACGCCAACCGCGGCATCCTTTTCGATGTCAACGGCGGCGTTTTCAACGTCGCGAGCGGAGGCGTGCTCACCCTTTCCAGCCCCCTCTACACGCGCGATCTCGGCAGTTCCGTCGTCGCCGGCACCCTCGGCAAAGCCGGCGCGGGCACCCTCATCCTCAACAGCACGAGCTCGACCTTCAGGGGCACGCTTCACGTCGACAGCGGCAGCACCTCGGCCGACGACGGCATCGTCCGCGTCGTCAACAACCAGGTCCTCGCGAACGCCCACAGCCCGATCTACATCAACAACAACACCGGCGGCAGCTCGCGTCTCCAGATCGACGGCACGAGCGGCGCCATCGCCCTCCCGAGCGTCTCGCTCGCCGGCCGCAACGGCTCCGTTCCCGCCATCCAGAATCTCGCCGGCGCGAACACCCTCGGCGGCATCACCCTCAACGCCGGCGGCGCCAACTACCTCGTCCAAGCCGACGCCGGCTCGCTCACCCTCACCGGCGGTATCAGCTCCGCCGCGACCGGCACCCGCACGCTCACTTTCCAAGGTTCGGGCAACATCTCGGTCGCCGGCGCCATCACCGACGGCGGCGCCGACGCCGTCGGCATCACCAAGCTCGGCGCGGGCACCCTCGTCCTCTCCGGCTCGAACAGCTACGACGGCGCCACCACGTTGACCGGCGGCGCGCTCCGCCTCGACGGCAGCCTCGTCACCACGGGCGCCATGAGCACCGCCGCCGGCACCACTCTCCTCGGCGTCGGCTCCAGCAACGCCTCGACCACGATCAACGGCGTCCACGCTCCCGGAAGCGCCGCCAACTTCACCGGCACGCAGACCTTCAACGGCACCCTCGGCTACGGCGCCACCGCCCGCCTGAACTGGAACCTTGTCGCCAACGGCACCGCTTCATCCTCCGTCAACAAGGTCGCCGCCCAGTCCGTTTCCGTCGTCTCCGGCGCCGCCATCAACCTCGCGCTCAACGGCCCCGGCAGCGCGGTCGATTTCACCAACTCCTTCTGGACGCAGATCCGCATCTGGCCGCTTGTCACCGCCACCGCGATGAGCGGCCAGTTTTCGCTCGGCACCGTCAGCACCGATTCCGCCGGTCGCGACGTCTCCGCCTACGGATCCTTCCATCTCCAGCAGAGCAGCTCCGGCGTCTCGGTCGTGTTCTACCCGCTCGGCGCTACGCCACCCGCGGCCCCGACCAGCCTTTCCGCCGCCGGTTCGCCCGGCGCGGTCACCCTCGCCTGGACACCCGCCTCCGGCGCCGTCTCCTACACCGTTCGTCGCTCCGGCAACAGCGGCGGCCCCTACGAGACCGTCGCCACCGACGTCGCCAACGCCTCCTTCATCGATAACTCCGTCCTCAACGGCACGACCTACTACTACGTTGTCACCTCCGTGAACGCCTTCGGCGAGAGCGACGCTTCGGGCGAGATCGTCGTCACGCCACGCGCGCCTTCCGTCGTGGACAAGGCCGACAACGCATTCGCCCTCAATCTCCCCGCCAGCTGGGCCGGCTCCGTCGCGCCCACCGCCTGGGACACCGCCCGCTGGACCGGCCTCGCCGGAGCCAACACCGTCGCGCTCGGCGCCAACCTCACCATCAACGGCCTCGTCGTCGGCTCCACCGGCGGCGCCGTGAGTATCAGCTCGGGAAATACGCTTACCCTCGGCGCGGGCGGCGTCGACCTGAGCTCGGCCTCGCAGAACCTCGCCATCGCCTCCGGCCTCGCCCTCGGCGTCGGCCAGCAATCCTGGACGGTCGCCACCGGCCGCACCTTCTCCCTCACCGGCTCCCTCTCGCGCAGCGCCGGGTCCGTCCTCCTCCTCGAAAAGTCCGCCGCCACCGGCGCGGTCAATTCCACCTCCATCTCCAACGTCAACGGCATCGTTGGCCCCTGGGCTTTCGTGAAGGCTGCCGGCGCCTCCGCCAACAACTCCGCCGGAGGCTATACCTACGCGACGAAGGACGGCGCGAACAACCTCGTCGCCTACACCGGCGCCACCGCGCTGACCTCGACCGCCGCCTGGGGCGGCATGCCCTCGGGTGGCACCGGCACCATCAACTACGACCTCAGCTCCGGCGGCGACCTCGCCACCTTCGGCGTCCCGCGAAATTTCCACACCCTTCGCTACACCGGCTCGGGCGCCCGGCAGATGGGCAACACCGGCGGCGACATCATCACGCTCAACGGCCTGATGAACGCCGGCACCGGCGCCTTCACCCTCGGCCGCAACGGCGCCAACATCACCAACGATTTCTCCTACGGCATCCTCATCGGTGCCAACAACGAGCTCGTCCTCGCGCCCATGAGCGCGGATCTGGTTTTCTATAGCTTCATCAAGAACGGCGCCGGCGGCGCCGGCTCGGTGACCATCGCGGGCAACAACGCCGTCGTGTTCGCCGGCGCCAACACCTTCACCGGCGGCCTCAACCTCGACTCCGGCTCGCTCCAGCTCGCGATCGACAACGCCATCGGCGCGGGAACCCTCCGCATCAACGGCGGCGACATCCGCGCCTCGGGCGCCGCGCGCACGCTCACGAACGCCGTCGTCCTCAACGGCAACTTCACGCTCGGTCGCAACACGCACTTCGGTGGCGCCGTCACCCTCGCCAACGACGTCGTCGTCACCTCCGCCAACCCCGACGCGCAGGCCGCCGCCACGTCTTCCTTCACCGGCGCCATCTCCGGCACCCGCGGCATCGCCTTCGCGGACGGCGCGAATCCGACCGGCGCCACCGTCCTCTCCGGCGCCAACACCTACTCCGGCGGCACCACCCTCAACTCCGGCACGCTCCGGCTCGGCCACGCCTCCGCGCTCGGCGCCTCCACCGGCAACCTCGCGGTCAACGGCGGCACGCTCAACCTCAACGCGTTCAGTCCGACCGTCGGCCGTCTCTCCGGCTCCGGCGGCGTGATCGCCAACCTCGCGGCCGGCACCTCCACGCTCACGACAAACAGCTCGGCCAACTCCACCTTCGCCGGTTCGCTTCAAAACGGCGCCTCCGGCCAGATCCTCGCCTTGACCAAGCTCGGCACCGGCACGCTCACGCTCTCCGGCACCAACAGCTACACCGGCGCGACCACCGTCTCCGCCGGCGGTCTCCACGTCATAGGCTCGCTCGCCTCCGGCTCCGTTTCCGTGGCCTCCGGCGCGACGCTCTCCGGTTCCGGATCGATCCAAGGCGCGCTCACCTTTGCCGCGGGCGCCGTCCACGCGCCCGGCGATCCCGCCGGCCCCCAACTCGTCGTCGGCACGCTCGCCTACGCCAACGGCTCGCGTCTCCGCTGGACCCTGCCGGCCAACAGCGACGGTTCGGTCGCCTCCGGCCGCGTCGCCGCCGGCTTGGTTGGCGTCACCTCCGGCGCGGTGATCGACCTCGTGTTCAACTCCACCGGCTCCACCGTCGACTTCACCGACGCGTTCTGGACCCAGCCCCGCAGCTGGACCGTGTTGAGCGCCTCGAACAAGACCGGCGACTTCGCGCTCGGCTCGGTCACCGTCGATGCCGGCGGTCGCCAACTCTCCGACTACGGCACCGTCGCGCTTCAGCAGACCTCGACCACCGTGACGCTGACCTTCACGCCCGCCGTGCCCGTCACGCCCGCCTCCGAGTGGCGCGCCGAGTATTTCGGTTCGAACTGGTCCTCGCTGCCCGCGGCCGCCGACGCCGCCGATCCCGACGGCGACGGCGTGAGCAACCTTCTCGAGCGCGCCTTCTCCGGCGATCCGCTCGTCGCGAACTCCGCCGTGCTGCCCGCCGTCGATCCCGCCTCGCCGCTCGTTTCGCTGGCTTACCGCCGTTCCAAGGACGCGACCGACCTCGTCTTGACCGTCGAGGAGAGCACCGACCTCTCCACTTGGAGCCCCTCCGTCGGCACCGAGACGATCCTCGAGGACAACGCCGGATATCAACTGATCCGCCACACGCGCCCGATCTCCTCCGACGTCCGCCTTTTCCTCCGCGTCAAAGTCACCCAGCCCTGATCGGCGCGCCGCATCTGGCTCCTCGGTGGACGCGCGGGTCCCTCCGCGCGTTTGGGCGGCTCTCAAGCGCCCGCCCAAGTCCCTGGAGAAGAAGCCCAAAGAAATCATCCGCTGGTATCGCTCCGGCCTCCCTCGGGAGACCGGAGTTTTTCTTTTGGCGCGGCCGGGGGCGAAATCTCGCTCCTATCTGAGTTCCCCTGCATTGTCCCCCGCGTCGCACATGCGCGGGGCTACTCCCTCCCTCCCTTCGTTTGCCCCATGAAAAAAGCCGTCGTCTGGTTCGCGCTTCTCCTTGCGTGCTCGCTGTCTTCGCTCCGCGCCATGACCTGGAGCGGCGACGCCGGCCCTTGGGGACCCGGCCCGATGAACGACTGCGTCGCGACGTCGTTGAT
>CBIHRE010000232.1:0-7544 GCA_966212385.1 uncultured Akkermansia sp.
CGCCTGGAAGCCTCTGTTCACGGCGCGCACGGAGCCTGCCTGAACCGCTCCCCGCCGCCGCTCGATTTCCTCCCCACCCCGCAACTCTCAACCTGCCACACGCCATGCCCGCCTACGTCGATGGATTTGTCCTTCCTGTTCCCAAGAAAAACCTCGCGGCCTACCGCCGCATGGCCCTCAAGGCCTCGAAAATCTGGCTCGAACACGGAGCGCTCGATTATCGCGAGTGCGCCGGCGAAGACCTCGATGTGCCCTTCGGCCTGCCTTTTCCCAAGCTCGTGAAACCCAAGCGCGGCGAGACCATCGTCTTCGCATGGATCACCTTCAAATCCCGCGCGCACCGCGATCGCGTCAACGCCGCGGTCATGAAGGATCCGCGGCTTAAATGCGATCCGAAGGCCATGCCCTTCGACTGCGATCGGATGGCCTACGGCGGCTTCAAAACCCTTGTCGGGAAATAAGCGCCATGCCTCCGGCCGAAGCCTCCGACTTGAGGGCGCTACGAGCGAAACTCGCCGGCATGCGCGCCGAGTTCGTCGATCTCGCCTTCGCCCTCGAACGCCGCGGACGGATAGACGCCGCGGACGTCGCGATGACGGCGCCCGCGCGCGTCGGCGAGCTTTGCGACGAGTTTGCCGACGCGCAGAGCGCCGACGAGGCGACAGACGCTTAGCGAGCTGCTGCGAAAAATCAGCCGTTCAGCAACATGGCCTGCTCCCGCCCGCGGAAAGCTCCGGGCGACTCTCCCGTCCGCTGACGAAAGAAACGTCCGAAGTAGGACGGATCCTGAAACTGAAGCTGATAGGCGATCTCCGAGACGGTGAAGGACGAGTAGACGAGCAGACGCTTCGCCTCGAGAAGCAGACGGTCATGAATGTGGTCGCTCGCGGTGCGCCCCGTGTGCTGACGCAGATCCTCGTTGAGGTGCGAACGCGAGACATGGAGCAGCGCGGCGTAGTCCGAGACCTTGAGCAATTTCGGGAAATTCTGCTCGAGCGCCACGCGGAAGCGCTGCGAGAGCGGATGCACGGCCTCGGCCCGGCCCGCCGCGGCCGGTGCGCCGCTTCGCTCCGCGTCCTGCTGACGCTTCATGTGCTGGCGGGCCTTGCTCAGAATGATGGTCATGAGCGCGCGAACGATGTCGTCGAGACCGATCTCGGGCCGATTCGGCTCGTCGAGCAGGCGCTGGAACAACTCGTCCATTTCACGCGCGGCCACGCCCTCGAGCTCCAGCATGGGCATGGCCATGTCATGCAAGAACGGCATGCGCCCCAAGAGCCCGGGATGGTTCGCGTCGGCGTTGAAAAATTCTGGGGTGATGCCCGCCATCACTCCGCGCGTCGCCACCTCGTGCCGCCACGAATGCATCCGGCCCGGAGCGAAGAAGAAGAGGCTGTTGGCGCGAAAGCGCGCCCGGCGCAGGTCGCACTCCAACTCTCCGCTACCCTCGCGCAACCAGATGATCTGGTAGAAGTCATGCCGGTGCGGGACATGGCGCAAATTGCGCGGATCCGCGGTCTTGTCGTAGGGATAGACGTGAAAATGCCGGGTGCTGGAGCCGTAGTCCTGAAAAACATAATTCGCGACAGGATCAGGCGTGGTGGTGCGGGATGGCGTGGCTCGCAGAACGGCTTTACCCGCAGGCAGCGACGCGACACGGGCGGACGAATGGTTGGCTATTTCGTTGGCGGTGATCATGAACGGACCTGGATGACCAAATGACGTAAGGGGAACGCACCGGGCTCTTCGCGGGGTTTCGCGGAGGATGGCGGTGAATGGATAGGCCCCATGATAGCGGCCCTCGTGCCATCCCCTACGACCGGACCTACTCCCGCCCGCACTTTTGGCGGATTAGTAGGAGAACGTGCGACGCGATCACCGCGCGGCAAAGTCGCTTCTAGAGAAGTCCCGACTGGTTAGCCAAGGGACGTATCAAGTTTACCAGCACGGATCCCCTTCGCAGCCATACGGTCCGGCGTTGTCGTTTCGGCAAAGAAACGGCCGTCGCAGGATCCTGCGCATACAAATGGCGTAATCAGGAGCTCTACGCTGTCTGCGGCAAAAAAACGCACCTGTTCAAAAAATAAAAACCTCGCGAGCCCCCGCAGTCACGTCGCCAAAAGCTCCAAGCCCCGCTCGGACATTGGCCCGATGGGAGGGCAATCGGAGCCAAGCTAGGCTGCGCGCGCCATGCCGTTACCCACTTCCTCGCGCGCATCGCGCAGCCCCAAGACGACACCCGCGCGAGCGTCCGCCGCGACTGTCGAGTCCTCGCGAAAAAACGTGTCCCATTCCCGGATCGTCGTGAAAGGAGAGCGGGGCGTGAAGGTTACCCGCGCGCTCACCATTCGCCGCCCCGCCGACGTGCTCTACGCATTCTGGCGGAACGTCGAAAACCTGCCGCGTATCATCAAGCATCCGGTCACGATCACTCGCGTCTCGGACCTCGCTTCCCACTGGGCGGTCAGCGCGCCGGGCGACCGCAAAGTCGAATGGGATGCCGTCATCATCAACGAGCATCCAAACGAACTCATCGCCTGGCGCTCGCGCGAAGAAGCGGAGATTCCCAACGCCGGCACCGTGCGCTTCCACCCCGCCCCCGGCGACGAAGGCACCGAGGTGACCGTGAACCTCGAATACGATCCGCCCGCCGGGAAGCTCGGCGCCCTGCTCGCCAAACTCACCGGCGAGGAGCCCGCGCAACAAGTCTCGGAAGCGCTGCGTCGCTTCAAGGCGCTGATGGAGGCGGGCGAGATTCCCACCACCGAAGGCCAGCCCGTCGGAAAACCCCAGAGCAACAAATCCAAAAAATGAAAGCCGTCTGCTGGATGGGAAAAAAGAAGATGGAGGTGCAGACGGTCGACGACCCGCGCATCCTCAACCCGCGCGATTGCATCGTGCGCATCACCGCCACCGCGATCTGCGGCTCCGACCTCCACCTCTACGACGGCTACGTGCCGACGATGGAGAAAGGCGACATCCTCGGCCACGAGTTCATGGGCGAGGTCGTCGAGATCGGGTCCGAGGTGCGCAAGCTCAAGGTCGGCGACCGCGTCGTCGTGCCCTTCACCATCTCCTGCGGCGGTTGCTTCCACTGCTCGCGCCAGCAGTGGTCCTGTTGCGACAACACCAATCCGAACGCCGCGCTCCTCGAGGCCATCACCGGCTACAGCGGCGCCGCGCTCTACGGTTACTCGCACCTCTACGGCGGCTACGCTGGCGGCCAGGCCCAATACGCCCGCGTGCCCTTCGCCGACGTCGGCCCGATCAAGATCGAGACCGACATCCCCGACGAAAAGGTGCTCTTCCTCTCCGACATTTTCCCAACCGGCTACATGGCGGCGGAAAACTGCGACATCGAGCGAGGCCGCAGCGTCGTCGCGGTCTGGGGCTGCGGCCCGGTCGGCCAATTCGCCATCCGCAGCGCCCTGTTGCTCGGCGCGACCAAGGTCATCGCGATCGACAACGTGCCCGAGCGCCTGCGCATGGCCGAGGCGGGCGGCGCCATCACGATCAACCACGACGAGGTCGAGGACGTGCTCGAGTGCATCAAGGTCCACACCGGTGGGCGCGGCCCCGACGCCGCGATCGACGCCGTCGGCATGGAGGCGCACGGCTCCGTCTACGACAAAGTGAAGCAAAGCCTGAAGCTGGAGAACGACCGCGCCTACGCGCTGCGCCAGGCGATGCGCGCCGTGCGCAAAGGCGGCGTGCTCTCCGTGCCCGGCGTGTATTCAGGTTTCGTCGACAAGGTTCCTTTCGGCGCGGTGTTCGCCAAAGGCGTCACGATCAAGCAGGGCCAGACCCACATGCATCGCTACCTGCGCCCGCTCCTCGGTTTGATCGAGGACGGCAAGATCGACCCGTCTTTCGTCATCACGCACCGAGTGCCGCTCACCGAGGCGCCCGACGCCTACGAGATGTTCTGCGAAAAGAAGGACGGCTGCATCAAGGTCGTGCTCGACCCGAGCAGCTAAGCCGCGTCACGCCGTCGGGCCGATGTTCGTAATACGAACATCGGTCCCGAAGCGCAGCGGGATAAGAATCGGAACTTGCCGAGGCGCGTGAAGCGTCGCAGGGTCCGGGCTCGTCGCATGTCGCACCTCGTCAAAGCCACCTTCGTCCGCCTCGCCCGCGCCATTAAGCGCGAGCCCGGGTGCGCGTTGGTCGAAACGGTGTGCTGAACTGACGAATCAGACGAAACCGATCCAACCGCACCCGATTCCGGTGCGGTTTTTTCGTCTCCGCACCGGCCGGGCGCCGCCGCCGCCGCCATGTCCCACACCGCCTCCTCCACCCGCTCCGGCCGCCGCCTCATGCTGCTCGCCGCCGGCTTCTTCGTCGCGAATGTGCTCATCATCCGAGCCTTCGGCCGCGGCGGCGCAGATGTCTGGACCATCGCCGCGCTGCGCTTCGCCGCGGGACTCGTGCTCTGCCTCGCGTTGCACCGGCGCGAGCTCGACGCCGAGGCGCTCTTCACCAAGCCGCGCCTCATCCTGCGCGGGCTCCTCGGCGGCGCGACCACCTACGGTTTCTATCTCACGGTGGTGCAGCTCGGCGCCGGCCGCGCGACTTTTCTGAACAACCTCTATGTCGTGGTGTCCGCCTTGCTCGCCGTATGGATTCTGGGCGAGCCCTTTCGGCGTCCGCTCGCGCTTGGCGGAATCGCGGCCCTGACCGGACTCGGCCTGCTTACGGGCGTCTTCTCCGGCCCCCTGCAGGCGGGCCCTTACGACGCGGTCGCGATGGTTTGCGTGCTCGGTTCGGCGTGGGTCGTCGTGACGATCCGCCAGCTCCATCAGGAAGGCGTGTCCACCGCCACGATCTTCGCCGCGCAATGCGTGTATGGTTTGCTGCTGAGCGCGCCCTTCCTCGTCGCGAAGGCGACCTGGCCCGGGCCGGCCGCCTGCGCGGGTTTGGTGCTGGGCGGCGTCTTCGCCGGAGCGGGACAACTCGCGATGACCCGCGCCTATCGGCACCTTGCCGTGGCGGAGGGCGCGCTGATCCAGACGCTGGTGCCGCTCGGCATCGCCGCGGGCGGCATGTTGTTCTTCGGCGAAACGCTCGGCTGGACCGACCTCGGCGGCGGATTGCTGATCGTCGCGGGCTCGGTGCTGCCGATGCTATGGCCGGAGCGCGCCCGTGTCGCCGCCCGCGCCTAACCAAAGCTCAGGCGCCGAGGTAGGCCTCGCGGACGCGCGAGTGGTCGAGCAATTCGGCCCCCGTGCCTGTGAGCACGATTCGCCCCGTCTCCAGCACCGCGGCGCGGTGCGCGAGGCGGAGGGCTAGGTTGGCGTTTTGCTCGACGAGGAGGAGCGTGACCCCGGCTTGGTTGATGTCGCGCAACACGCCGTAGATCTCTTTCACCAGCTTCGGCGCGAGGCCCATCGAAGGCTCGTCGAGCACGAGGGTCTGCGCGCCGCTGAGAAGCGCGCGCGCCACGGCCAGCATCTGCTGCTCGCCGCCGGAGAGCGTGCCGGCTTGCTGGTCGCGGCGCTCGCGCAGACGCGGGAAAATCCCGAACATGCGCTCTAGGTCCGCCGCCGCGGCGGCGCGGTCTTTGCGCGGCCAGCAGGCGAGGCGCAGGTTCTCCCACACGGTAAGCGGACCGAAAATACCGCGCCCTTCGGGCACCTGCGCGAGACCGGCGGAAACGATCGCGGCGGGCTCGAGTCCGGCAAGGTCGCGTCCGTGGAGACGGACGACGCCACCGTAAGGGCGCATTCCGGAAAGCGCGCGCAAAGTGGAGGTTTTGCCCGCGCCGTTCGCGCCGATGAGCGTGAAGATCTCGCCGCGTCTCACCTCGAAGCTGATGCCCTTCACGGCGGCGATGTCGCCGTAGTTCACGGTGAGATCCTGCACCGTGAGGGCGACATCCGCGCCGGAGGCGGGTGCGTTGCCGGGCGTGGCACGGGCATCTTGCCCGTGGGCCCGGGCCTGATCTTCAACCCCACGGGCGGGACGCCCGTGCCACGGGGAATCCGGAGCCGCGCTTTCCTCGCCGAGATACGCGTCGATCACGCGGCGGTTGGAGCGGATCTCCCCCGGCGTGCCCTCGGCGATCTTTACGCCGAAATCGAGCACGCTGATCCGGTCGCAGAGGCCCATCACGAGCTTCATGTGGTGCTCGATGAGAACGATGGTGACCTCGAAATGGTCGCGCACCCAGCGGAGAAAGCGAAGTAGCTCATCCATCTCCGCGTGGTTCAGGCCTGCGGCGGGCTCGTCGAGAAGGAGCAACGAGGGTTTGAGCGCGATGGCGCGGGCGATCTCGAGGCGGCGCTGCAAACCGTAAGGCAAGGCGCGCGCCTGTTGCTCGGCGAGGTGGCCGAGCCCAAAGGATTCGAGCAGGGCGAGGCTTTCGCCGGCGGACGCCTGCTCGTCGCGACGAAAACCGGGCAAGGCAAGAAGGGCGGAGAGCGGCGAGGTCGAGAGGCGCGTGTCGTAGGCGAGCCGCACATTGTCGAGCACACTGAGCTCCTTGCAGAGGCGGATATTTTGAAACGTGCGCCCGATGCCGCGACGCGCGATCTGGTTCGGACGCAGGCCGACGAGGCTTTGGCCGCGGAGGCGGATGTCGCCGGCGTCGGGACGGTAGATGCCTGTGATGAGGTTGAAGAGGGTGGTCTTGCCCGCGCCGTTGGGTCCGATGATGCCGTGGGCGTGGCCGGGCTGGACAGCGAGGTCGCAGGCGGAAACGGCGCAGAGGCCGCCGAAGCGTTTGGTCACGCCGGTGAGCTGGAGCAAAGGCGCGAAGGAACCGGAAGCGGGCGAACTCATGGCGCGGGCGAGGCGGAATTCGCGGGACGGCGACGCAGCAGGCGTTCGCGCAGGGGCTTTATCCAGGGCAGCTCGTGCATGCCCATGATGCCGCGCGGGCGGAAGAGCATGAGGAGGACGAGAATCAACGGCAGCACGGCGAGGCGCCAAGGCCCGAGCGGCATGAGACGTTGCGAGAGGTAGGTGAAAATAACCGCGCCAAGAACGGATCCGCCGCGCGCGGCGACGCCGCCGAGGTAGACCATGAGCAGGATCTCGGTGGACCGCACGATGTCGAAGGTCGCCGGGTTGATGAACTGGATCTGGTGGGCGAAGAGACCGCCCGCGACGCCTCCGAAGAAAGCGGAAACGGAGAAGGCCAGGATCTTGGCCTCGCGGGTGCGCGCTCCCATGGCGACGGCGGCGATCTCGTCCTCGCGGATCGCGGCGATGACGCGACCGAACTTCGAATACACGAGGTTGCGCAGCACCCAGATCGTGAGAACCGCGGCGCCTAAAACGACGGGCAGCGTGGTGAGCCGGGCGATGCCATAGAGACCACTCGGGCCGCCGACCCAGGCGATGTTTTCCAAGCCCGACTTCACGATCATGAGGAAGGCGAGCGTGACGATGGCGAGGTAGTCGCCGCGGGTTTTGAAGGAGAGCAGCGCGAGGAGAAAGCCCACGAAGGCGGACAAGGCCCCGCCGACGAGGAGCGCGAGAACGAAGCCGAGCGCGGGGGCGGCGGGGACGAGCGCGGCGAAGCCGAACTTCACCGTGCAGAT
>CBIHRE010000233.1:0-7544 GCA_966212385.1 uncultured Akkermansia sp.
CGTCTCGCCCGCCTCGAGCTCTTCGCGAAAAAATCCGAGCTGCTGGACGGCCGCGTCGCGGCGACGGTCGAGGCAAGCTCCCTGGAGCTCACGCTCCCCCCGGCCGACGCGGCGGGAAAAAAAGACGCCGCCGGCGCGGCGTCGCCCGATGTTCCCGCGCTCTTGACGCAGGCGCGTGCGCGGCTGGCGGACGATCCGCGCGCGCTGGCGGTGACGATTCGCGATATCCGGGTATCGGCTCCTGCCGGTGTCCTTCCCGCCGGGGTTGTCGCGCCAGGGCTCGCACGCGTCGATCTTGCGCTGGGGCCGCGATCGGAGGGGAAACTCGCCGCGCGTGTCGAGGTGCGTTGCGCCGACGCCCGCGGACCGGCGCCGGCGCTGGAGTTTGTCGTCGCGCCGGACAATCGCTCCGCTGTCGCGAGGGTCGAGTTGCCGGCCGTCGAGTTGGCGGAGATGGCGAAGCTTCTGACGCCCGGCCGTGCGCCGGAGACGCTGGGCCGCCTGGCGGCGCGCGTGCGCGCCGACCTCGATCTGGTCGCGCTAAAACCGGGCGCCACCGTCGTGGAAATCGACGGCGACGAGCTGCGCCTCGCGGAGTCCTTGCCGCTGGCTTTTCCTCCGGCGGCCTTGCGCCTGAGACTTAACGCGAACGCGGCTTTTGACCGATTCGTCGCCGAGCGCTTCGAGCTGACCGCGCCCGGGCTCGAGATCGCGTTGCCGGGTCTCGAGGTCGGCGCTGCGCCTTCCGGCGACGAGCTGCGGCTGCGCTGGGGTTTACGCATCGCGGCCGATCCCGCCCGCGCCTGGCCCGACGAGTGGAAACGCCGGGTGGCCGCGCTGCCTCCGGCCGCGGCGGCGCTTGCCGCGGAGCTGTCGGAGTTCAGGGCGGACGGCACCGGCACGACTGTTCTCCGCCGGGATTCTTCGAGGGCCGAAGCCTGGCGCGTCGAACGAGCGGAGCTCGCCCAAACTTTTTCGGCAAAACTCGGCCCGACGCCGATTCGCGTGGCGCTCGAAGCCCGGCAGCCCGACCCCGCGGCGCCGATCGAAGCGGTGCTGCGCATGCAAGAATTCAATCCCGCCGCAGGCCGCCCGGACGGCGACACCTCTCCGCTCGCGGTGCTTAATGCGAAGGTGTCCGCCGACGCCGCGGTGCATGTGACGCCCGAGCTGCGAGTCGCCGATGCTCGTCTGCATTTCTCGATCGGCCCGGGGCGGCTTCGTCCCGTGGGCGAACTTTCGGCTCTCGGTCGCGATCTGGCGTTTTCGAGGATCGAGTTCGATGCGAGCTCGCCCGACGGGCGCGAACTCCGGCTGGAGGAAGCGGACTTCGTCGCGTCCGATACGCGCCTTTCCGCCTCGGGGAGCAAGATAAGCCGCCGCGAAGACGGGCGCATCGCGCTCGAGCTCAAGTTGGCCGCCGCCGTGCCGCGACTCGACGCCTGGGCGGCGTGGCTGCCTCCGGCGTCGGAAGCGGCTCTGAAGCCCCTCGGCTGGAAAACGAGCGATCTTGGCCTTGCCGAGCTAAGCGCCACGGGGAAGGCGGACCTCGCGCCCGCCGCGGCGGCGGAGGCGACTTTCGATGTGGCCGGAGCGACGCGCATTCGGATCGGCGGGAGCGATGTGCCTGCGGAGTGGACCGCGCGTCGTGAGCGGCAGGATGCGGGTGCGGTGTTGTTCTCGCTGCGTTTGCCGAATTTCGAGCCGGGCAAGTGGCCTGGGCGTCCGTCGCCCGATCTGGCGTGGTCGGATCTGCGTTTTCCTCTGAGCGTGGAGGCCGAGGGCAAGCTGGAGCCGTCCACGTTCGCGCCACATGTCCGCATAAAGGCGCGCGCCGGAGCGGGCTCGGTCGTTCTGCCCGCCTCCGTCGTGCCGGGCGGCGAGACGGTGCGCCTGCGGGATTTTTCGGTCGAGGCCGCGGTGTTGGGAGATCCGCTTAAGATCGAGATCCCGGAGCTGCGGCTGCGGTTCGACGAAGCGGTGGAGTTTGTCGCCACGGCGGCGCGGGTGGATCTGCACGGCAATCCGAAGGCGGAGGGACGCTGGTCCGTGTCGCCGCTGAACCTTGCCGATGCGCTCGCGGCCTGGCCCTCGAAGATTGAGCCGGAGCTGCGGGCGCAGGCCGCGGAGCATTTGAAGGCGGGCCGGCTGGAGCGGCTGTCGGGCGAATTCGCCGTGGAGTTGCGTCCGGACGCGGCGCCGAAGGTTGAAAAAGCGGAAGCGGATCTGGTTTTGGCTAACGTCTTCGCGGCGGGTTCGAAGCTACCCGTGCCGGTGAAACTGCGGCGCGCCGAGGGAACGCTGCGTTGGCCGCGCGTGGCGGCGCGGGTCGACGGCGTGGAGCTGCCGGGTTTGGCCGTCTCCGAGGCTCGCGTGGAACTGGCTGATGTTACCGCGGCGTCGTGGGCCGTGGCCACACGGGCCAACTATGTCGCGGAGTTGGCGACGCTGCCCGCCGAACTGGGCTTGCCGAAGGGCGCGGGCGGACATGTGACCGGGCTCATCGAGGCGAACGCCAAGCTCCGGCCTGAGGCGGGGCTTCCGGACGAGTTGACCTTCTCGGGCCGGATCGCGGCGGCGGCGCTGGAGCTGCCGGGTTTGGCCGGAGGCGAGGCGTCGGGGGAATTTGGCGGAGCGTTTTTGGCGGGGCGGCGCGTGAAGTTTGACGGCGTGGCGGATGCCTCGCGTCTGCGTTGGCTGCTTCCCGAAGTCGCCGGGCTCGGCGCTCCGGCCGAGATGCGCGTAAAAGCGGATGCGGAGCTCGATGCGAAGCAGATGCCGACTCGGGCGAGTCTCGCGCTCTCCTCCCCGGAGCTTTGGGGGCGGCCCTTCGCGTCGCGCTTGGCCGCGGAGTGGTCGAAGGGCGAATCGGCCTTCCCTGCCAAGGTGGAATTGGCCGAACTGGCTTGGGGGCGCTCGCGTGCTTCGGGCGAATTCGTCGAGACGGCGCAGGGGCCGCGCGTGACTTTGCGATCTCCGCTGATCGTCGTGCCGGAGATCGTGGCGGCGGCTCGGCCGCGCTTGGCGTTACCCGCTCGTTCGGCTGCGCCGGCGTCGGTCGAGAGCGCTCCGGCGGGCGGCGCCGCGGTTCCCGCGCTCGCTTCGCTGGCGGCGGACGTGAAGATCGAGTGGATCGAGCTGGGCGAGGATCGTTCCGTGCGTGGTGTGGAGCTCTCGCTCGGTTGCGGTGAGGACGGGCGGCCGCGCTCGGCGTCGTTGAGCATGACCGAGGGCGAGCGAAACCGGTTGCGGGCAAGTATGGAAACCAAGCCGCAGGCGCGGGACCGCTCGCTCGAGCTGCGGGTCGACGATGTGGCGCGCTGGGCCGCGGCCGCAGCGGCGCCTCTACGCGTCGCGCGGCCTTCTCCGACGGGTAAGCTGAGCGAGGAGGAGGCGGCTCTTGGCGCGATGCAGAAGAACCTTGATTCGATCGTCAGCCTGCTGGCGGGCGGCTCGCTCGAGGTGAGCGCGGTGTTGCCGGAGGACCAGACGGCGCCGCGTCTGCAGGCGGCCGTGATGGTGCGCAACGCCACGGTGCTGCGCGCGCCGCGCATCGTGCAGTTGCTCGCCCTCAAATCGGGGCGCGAGCTCGAGAGCCGGCCCTTGTTGCGCGAGTTTTCGGTCCAGAGCTTTTCGCTGCACGACGGCCTCGTGGAGGTCGCCGGCGTGAAGCTCGACGGCACCGGGTTGATCGACCGGCTTAAAATCGGGAAGGGGACTTATGCCCTCGATGGTGAGGCGATCACGGTCGACGGCACTTATTTCGGAATAGGCTTCGAGGTGGATGGCACGCGCTCGAATCCTCAAGTGTGGTTGAAAGACAACCTTTTGATCCGCGCGATCGGGACCGCCTCGGATCTGGACTTCGGCGACGAACCGACCGGAAAACCCGATCAGGCGTCGAGACCGTAGAGGCGAAGCGAGGTTTTTCGTCCGCGCAGCGTCGTCTCGCCCAGATCGCGCCAGGGCAGCTCGTCGACGACGCGCGAGCGCGTGGCCTCGGTGGCGAGGATCGTCGCGGGGAAATCCTTGGTGAGGGAGCAGACGCGGGAGGCGACGTTCACGCCGTCGCCTATGACGGTGTATTCGAGTTTTTGCGGCGTGCCGACGGCGCCGGCGACGACGAGCGAGGTGTTGAGGCCGACGCCGATGCGGACGGGCGGCTCGTGACGCTTGGCGCGGTCGGAATTCCATTCCGCGACGGAGCGAACGATCTCACGCGCGGCGCGGACGGCGCGGGTGGCGTCGTCGGCTTGGCGGAGGGGCGCGCCGAAGAGGACCATGACGCAGTCGCCGATGTATTTGTCCACGGTGCCGCCGTGGGCGAAGACAGCCTGGGTCACGCGGCGGAAGAACTCGTTGAGAAAGGCGACCGAGGCTTCGGGCGACATGCCCTCGGCGCCGGAGGTGAAGCCGCGGATGTCGACGAAGAGGACGGTGACCTCGCGCGCGACGGGGCGGTCGAGCAGCTCGTGGCGGCGTTCGAGCTCGTCGGCCACCTCGGGGGAGACGAAACGGCGAAGACGGGCGCGGGCGCGCGACTCCGCGAGGAGGCGGAGCTGGCTGTTGACGATCATCGAGGCGAGGGCGGCGGTGATGAGAAGGAGCATGACGCCGCCGAGGCGCACGCGCATGTCGCCGAGCCCTTCGCGGAAAAACCAGTGGTAGCCGGCGAGAAGCCCGGCGGCGGAGGTCCAGAGGAGCGTGCGCGAAAGGCGGAGCGAGTTGGTGAGGAGCACGAGGTTCGAGGCCGCGACGTAGGCGAAGGCGGCGGCGAGGGTGTCGCGGTCGCCGAGCTGGAAGGCGGCGTAGGCCTGGAGCAGCGCGACGTCGCCGCCCGCGAAGAGCCAGCGCCAGGCGGGATGATGACGGCGGTTGCTCGCGATGAGGAGAACCGCGAGGGCGTAGGCGGCGAGGAGGTAGGGGAAGGCGCCGGCCGCGGAGCGCGAATCGAAGGCGGCCTCGAGCAGGGGCACGGCGGCGAGCACGAGGCGCCACCAAGCCATGCGATATTCCTGCCGGGAGCGGGCGCGACGGAGCAGTTCGGCGGGCGCGGCGTCGTCGATGGCGCGGAGATTGCGCCACCAAGCCTGGGCGGCTTGCGCAAGGGTCGGAAAGAGGCGGGAAAGCGGCACGGGACCTGTTTGTCAGGCCGCGGCTCGGGCATCCAGCCGTCGTGGGGAGACAGGCGCAAATTTCCTAGGGAAGGCGCCGGGCTTGTGTCGCGCCGGGCCGCGCTTTTTTTTCGCGAGATGGTCCGGCTTTTATTGGGGTGCGTTTCGTTGTTGATCGGGTGCGTCGCGCAGGCGGCCGAACTGGTCGTCGGTGCGTCGCGCGAGGATGTGATCGCCGTTTTGGGCGAGCCGTTGGGGCGCAGCAGCGCGGGCGCGCGGGAGGTGCTGAACTACGCCGGCGGCCGGGTGTTTTTGCGAGAGGGCAAGGTGGAGGAGTTTGACGCGAAGCTCGCGCCGCCGCCGCCGGTCGTCACGCCGCCCGCCGCGCCCGCGCCGGCTCCCGCCGAACCGAAACCCGCGCCGGCTCCGGTTGCGCCTCCGCCCGAGGAGTTTCACTGGATCGGGACCGCGCTTTTGGTGGTGTTCCTCGGAGTGATCCTGTTGCTGGGCAAGCACTGGATGCGAGTCGCGCTGCGGGCGCAGAGCGAGAAGAAGCCGGACCTCCTCAGTCGTTGAAGCGCTGGCGCGGGTTGGTCTCGAGGAACTGCTCGATGAAGCGGGCGAAGGCGGAGCCGAACTCCTCGCGCTTTTTTTCGCCCATGCCGAAGATGCCGTGCATGTCCTGCTCGCGGGTCGGGTAGGCGCGGGCCATCTGGCGCAGGGTTTTGTCGCCAAAAATCACATACGCGGGGACTTCGCGTTCGTCGGCGAGGCGCTTGCGGAGCTTCTTCAGTTCGGCGAGCAGGATCTCGTCGCACTCGACGTCGCCCTCGCGCTTGATCGGCGAGCGTTTTGCTTTCGGCAGCTGCTCGGAGGGTTTGGTGAGGGTGACGGGGCGACGGGATTTCAGGACGTCGAGGCCCTCGGGCGTGAGTTCGAGCGTGGGGTATTCGCCGGTGCCGGGGCAGACGTAGCCGAGGCGTTGCAGCTCGCGGCCGATGGCGGCCCAGTGGTGGCGCGGAAGATCGCCGCCGATGCCGTAGGTGCTGAGGCGGTCGTGGCCCCAGCGCTCGATCTTCTCGGTCTTGGCGCCGACGAGAACCTCGACGACGTGGTTGAGGCCGACGCCGAAGCGCGAGGCCTGGCGGCAGCGGAAGACGCAGGAGAGGAATTTTTGCGCGTGGAGCGTGCCGTCGTAGGTCTCGCGCGGCTCGTTGCAGTTGTCGCAGGCGGCGCAGTTATCGACGGGGAAAGTCTCGGAGAAATACGCGAGCAACTCGCGGCGCCGGCAGCCGGTGCTCTCGGCGTAGTGCGACATGAGCCGGAGCTGCGCGCGGGCGCGCTGTTGCTCGGCGGCGTCGGTCATCTCGTCGATGAAGTGGGTTTGTTTGGCGATGTCGCCGCCGCTGTAGAGCAGGAGGCAGTCGCCGGGCAGGCCGTCGCGGCCGGCGCGACCGGTCTCCTGGTAGTAGCCCTCGATGTTTTTCGGGAGGTCGTAGTGGATGACCCAGCGGACGTTGGGCTTGTTGATGCCCATGCCGAAGGCGATGGTCGCGCAGATGATCTTGGTCTCGTCGCGGAGGAACAGCTCCTGGTTGCGGGCGCGTTCGGTCGCCTCAAGGCCGGCGTGGTAGGGGCGGGCGGCGTAACCACGCGCGGCGAGCGATTCGGCGACACGCTCGGCGGAGGCGCGCGAGGCGCAGTAGACGATGCCGCTCTCGTCTTCGCGGCGTTTCACCCAGTCGATGATCTGCTTCAGGGGCTCGTCTTTCGCGAGGACCTTGTAGGTGAGATTCGGGCGGTTGAAGGAGGCGACGAAGACGGCAGGGTTGCGGAGGCGCAGGTGTTTGACGATGTCCTCGCGCACACGCTCGGTCGCGGTGGCGGTGAGCGCGATGACCGGGACCTCGGGGAGGAATTCGCGGAGCTGGGCGATTTGCCGGAACTCGGGACGGAAGTCGTGGCCCCACTCGGAGATGCAGTGGGCCTCGTCGATCGCGAGGCAGGCGACGTTCCAGGCGCGGAGATTTTCCTTCCAGTTGTCCAACATCAGGCGCTCGGGAGCGACGTAGAGGAGGCGGAACTCGCCGCGGTGCAGACCGGCGAGGCGCGAACGGGCGGTGGCGGAATCGAGCGAGGAGTTCAGGAAGGTGGCGGCTACGCCTGCGGCCTGAAGTTGGTCCACCTGGTCCTTCATCAGCGCGATCAGGGGCGAGACGACCACCGTCAGCCCGGCGCGGTGCAAGGCGGGCAACTGAAAGCACATCGACTTTCCCCCGCCGGTCGGGAGGAGGGCGAAAACATCGCGCCCGGCGAGGGATGTCTCGATGATCTCGCGCTGGAGCGGACGGAAACCGTCGTAGCCGAAAACGGTGTGGAGGGAGTGGAGCAGTTCTTCGAGGGACGGCACAGGCGCGGGTGCCGAAATCG
>CBIHRE010000234.1:0-7538 GCA_966212385.1 uncultured Akkermansia sp.
CGACGAGGAATACCGGCTCTATCAGATGTTGCTCGGCGCCTGGCCGCTTCCGCCGCAGGAGTGCGACGACGTGTTTCGGGAACGCATCCGAACCCACCTTCGCAAGGCGGTGAGCGAGGCGAAGGTGAACACCTCGGTGCTGCATCCGAACGAAGCCTGGCTGGAGGCCTGCGACCGCTTTGTCGCGAGCTTGCTCGACCCTCGGGGCGTGTTTCTCCCGCGTTTCAGACCCGCGGCGGAGCGGCTCGCGCGCCTGGGCATGGTCAACTCGCTCGCGCAGACCACGCTGAAACTCACCGTTCCCGGCGTGCCGGACATTTATCAAGGCAACGAGGGCTGGGACTTCAGCTTGGTGGATCCGGACAACCGCCGTGCGGTGGATCATCGCGGGCTGCGCGCGCTGGCCGAGGAGGCCGCCCGTTCGACGCCGGGCGACCTGCTGGCCCTCTGGCGGACGGGAGGAATCAAGCTGGCGCTCACTCGCGCGCTGCTGCGTTTCAGGCGCGAGCACGAGGCGCTTTTTCGCGAAGGCGCTTACGAAGCGGTCGAGATCGAGGGGATTTTGGCGCCGCACGCGGTGGGTTTTATCCGCAGCCATGGCGTCGACCGCCTGCTCGTGTTGACGCCGCGTCTGGGGGCTCATCTCGCCTGGCCTCCGACAGGCGCCGCTTGGGACGCGACACGGGCGCGTTCCGGGCCGGCGGTGTCTTTGGGCGGAGACTGGCTAAACGTCGCGACCGGCGGGCGGGTCGCCGCGCAGCCGGATGGCACGATCTTTTTGCACGACGCCTTCGCCGAATGGCCGGTCGCGGTTCTGCATCGTCGGGTCGAGAACGCCTAGGATTCGGCGAGCATGAGCGTGATCGGCCGTGTCACGGGCCGTGATCGCAAGACCGGCGTGCTTGGGCGCCAAGCGCGCACCATGCGGCGACCAGGGAAAGCTCCAGGACCGCGTCGAGCCAGTAGGCCCGCGTGGTGCGCGGTTCGAACACGCAGTAAATGTCGACCACGCCTAGAACCAAAGCCGTGCCCGCTCCGAGCAACGAGATCTCGCGGGTGACGCGATTCGCGCGACCGGCCAGCAGCAGGGCCGCGCCGCTTACCACGAGGAGCAGTCCCACCGTCTCCACGAGCCAGTATTCGAGTTTCCGCCCGGTGACGCGTTGAAAGCTCGATGGCAAGATGAGCGGCCATGCGCCGCTGGCCAAATAATAGGCGCCCTGAACCTGCGCGAGAACGCCCGCCCCCGAGCCGGGGCGGGCGGTGTCATCGTGATGTCGCTTGGGCGTCTGGGCGGAGGTTTTCAAATCGAGGCTTCCGCGGCCGTGGCGGCATGGAGGTTGACCCGGGACTCGGCCGCGCGGGTGAGCTTGTCGTCGGTCGCGGACTCCTCGCGCAGGGTCTGCTCGAGGATGCGGGCGGCCTCGGTGTAGCCCAGCCGTTGGGCGAAGGTCCGGACGCTCCCGTAGCCCGCGATTTCATAGTGCTCGATTTTTTGGGCGCCGACGATGAGCGCGGCGTCGAGCACCTGGGGATCGGCCTCCTCCTGGATGGTGTCACGGGTCTCGGCGATGAGGCCTTGCATACCCTGGCAGGTTTTGCCTTCGGGCGAGGCGCCGAGGGCGTCGAAAAGCCGGCCCAGGCGTTGCAGTTGGCCGCGCGTCTCCTCGAGGTGTTGCTCGAAGAGCTTTCGCAGTTGAGGCGAGTGGGCGGCTTGGGCGAGGAGGGGCAGGGCGTCCAACAGTTGCTGTTCGGCGCTGTGGAGGTCTTGGAGTTCGTAAACGAAGAGGTCGTGCAGGGTGTCGAGGGACATGGTGGCGCGAAGGGTTTTGAGTTGAAGAGCAGGCGGGATCAGTGGCTGGTGGCGGCCGGGGTGTGCGGGAGGTGATGATCGTCGACGCCGGCGACGGAAGAGCGGCTCATCAGGGCGACGCCGATCTCGAGGAGGCCGACGACAAGATGGGGCACGACGATGCGGTCGGCGAAGTTCATCAACCAAGGGCTGGCGGCGAGAAAGATGCCGGCGGCCACATCGAGTCCGAGGTGGACCCGGTAGGGGATGATCTTCGCGATGCTCAGTTCGTAGGCGGTGAAGAGACTGTAGAGCAGGGAGCCTCCGCCGACGATCCAGGCGGCGTTGCGCGCGGGCTCGTCGTCGGCGAAGCCGAACAGGTAGGGAGCGATGATGAGGGCGACGCCGACGACGTAATCGATTACGCCGTGGGCGCGACTGTTGACGTGTTTCATGGCGGACCTTGCGTTTTGGGTTTGGGAGAGCGGGCGGTCAGCCCGCGGGTTCGAGTTCGCGCTGCTCCATCTGGGCGAATGCCTCGGCGGGAGCGGGCGCGAGAGAGGGTTCTCCACCGAGCGGGTCGGCGGGGGCGAAGTGGAAGCGGCCTTTGCCATCGGGCGACGCGCCTTGGGTCCACCGTTCGCCCGGATCGGGCTGCGGCTCGCGTTTGGTGGAGACGAAGGCGTAGCTGAATTTTTCGGGCTCCACGGAGCGATCGACCGAGTTGGGGATCGGATGGACGCCTTCCAAGCCGCCGAGGTCCTCGAGCACGGCCAGCCACTGGTTTTGGTGCATGGTGTCCCGTGCGATCAGAAAAGACAGCATGTCCTTCATGCCCGGATCGTCGGTCATGGCGTAAAGGCGCGAGGCAAGGACGCGTCCGGAGGATTCGGCCATGACATTCGCGTGCATGTCGGCGGCGAGATTCCCGGTGGCGACCACCCAAGAGCCGTTGAAGGGAACTCCGTTCGCATCCGACGCCATCGCGGCGAGACCGGACGAGATGACGTGCCGAGGATCCATGCCGCCAAGGATGGCGCCCACGACGGGATGCATCGCCATGTTGGACTTGGTTTCGGTCGGAGCCCCCTCGAGATTGAGCGCGACGGCGGTGGCCAGCATCTCGATGTGCGCGAGCTCCTCGGTTCCGGTTTCAAGCAGGAGGTCTCGATATTTTTTTGGGCCGCGGGCGCCCCAGGCTTGGAAGAGGTATTGAAGCGCGACGCGCATCTCGCCCTCGATCCCGCCGATGGCTTGCTGAAGCATCTTGGCAAAGTGGGGATTGGGTTTTTCGACCCGCACCGTGTATTGGAGTTTTCCGTCGTGGTAGAACATGGCGCGGCCACCGTAGCACCGACGCGACGGAGATAAGATCGGGTCGCCGGGGGCGGCGGCGTTGGGGCGACGAGCCCGCCGGACGCGGTGGTCGGGCGCCCATGAAGACAGGAAGGGAATGGACCACCCGCGGTGGGACCGCAGCCCCACGCGCGGGAGCTGCGAAAATTTCGGGGGAACGCCGCGGAACTTTCGGGCCGTCGGGCGACAAGGCTCGCTGTCGAGGCGCTAGGGATTGGAGGTCAGTGGAAAGCGCGACCGGTCTCGCCAAACAGGTAGGAACGGGCGTGGCCCGCCTCGGGGCCGGGCCTACGGGAAAAATTTGTAAGGGAAAATCTCCTACGCGTGCCGGCTGGGATCGGCCTCGAAGGCGGGCTCGTCCGCCACGCGATCTCGACTCAGGGCTCGTATCGCCCGTGAGGCGCGCCTGAAACGACGCAGCAGCCGGCGAAAGAAGGCGGGGGCGCCGAGCGATGTGAGGACGGGACGATGGCTACGGTAAACGGCGATCGCCGCGCCGGCGAGGAGCGCTCCTTGCAGATGCTCGCGCAAACGGCGTTGGGCGGGGGAAAGGGCCGCCTCGAGCCTGGCTATGCGCTCGACGTGAAAACGCACGTGGGCGAATTCGTCACAGATGAGTTTGTCGCAAAGCCGGCGGAGGGCGGCTTGGCTGGTGGCCTTGCGCAGGCAAGGATAGTATTCCTGCGCGACGAGCTCGGCGACCAAGAGCACCCGGCTGGACCAGGCGAGATCGCCAAAGGCGCGGAGGCGGCGAAACACCACGTCGGAGAAGACGGTGCCGCGCGACGGGATCGAGGCTCCGTTCATGAAGCGAAGCAGGAGGGTGGCATGCTCGGTCTCCTCGCGCACGAAGAGCACCGAGGCTTCGTGAAACGCGGCGTCGCGATGTCGCAGCGAAAAGAGCGAGGAGAGGCGGAGATACCGGTCCGCCTCGGACGCGCCGCCGCGCTGAAACTCGGCGATGGAGGAAGCGATGCGAGCGCGCTCGTTTTCACCAAGCGGAGAAGAGTCGTCCCAAGGAATCCGCCAGTCCCGGGCGCGGCTCGAGCGAAAGTGGACGGCCCACTGTGCGCTCGGGCGAGAGGCGGCATGTTTGGAAACCTGGGCGGTCGAAGACGCGGACGAGGCGCGATGCTTGGCGGGGACGGCCGAAGGGGCGAATCGATCCGACGCGGAGGACGCAGTGGCTGGGCGGGCGACGAAGGTGGAGTTCATTGCCCGAGCATGGCGGTCCCGCATGAAGACCGGATGAAGCAGGCATGAATTGACGATGAATTGCTCAGGCGCGGCGGGTGCTTGTGCGCATCATCGACTACGAGTCGAAGCGGTCCACAGGCTCGGTCACCGACCATCCAACAAAAACGCCCGTCTCACAATGGAGACGGGCGGAGACTCCGACGCACGGCGCGAAGCCGGCCGGAAACGAAGGACGTGAATCGAATCGTGACGGGTTAGGCGGCCGCGGCGATGGGCACTCGTTTCGGGATGCGCACGTTGAGGACGCCATCAGCGAGCTCGGCGCTGAGCCCCGCGTAATCGAGCTCGCGGCCGAGGCGCAGGCGCAGCTCGTAGTCGCGCTGGGCATGCTCCAGGTGGGCGGCGGCGAAGTTGACCCGGACGACGTGGCTCTTGCGGCCTATGACGACGAGGTCGGGCCCGCGGACGACGATTTCGACGCCGGCGGCTTCGACTCCGGGGAGGAAGACGGTCAGGTCGATGGCGTCGCCGTGCTGCTGGCAGTCGTAATGCGGGCTGCGGGTCTCGCCAAGGGCGGGGACGGCGCGGCCCGGGCGACGATTGCTGGTCAGCGTGGGCGGAAGGATCGTGTTCATGATGGAAAAAGGAAAGATGTTGAGTTGGACGGGGTAGGGGACTTGGAGCGGAAACGGTCAAAGCCCGCGTCGGGCTGGCTGACGGATGGCCACGAGAAACCGGACTGGCCTCGTGGAGGCCGCCGGGAGCGAGAGTCTTGTCTCAGGGAGCGAGCGCGCTTTTGAGATGGCGCGTGCTCAGACTCGTCGGCCCGGAGCGGCCGATTGGTGTTTTTGACACCAATGGCATTGACGGCCTTGCATCATGCCGGCGGAGCGCATCGCGGTCTTCGTGGACGAAGCACCGGAGCGGCGGAAGGCGATGATGGAGGAGGAGGACGTCATTTGTTTTTGTCAGGTTCGAACATGCACAATGCAGACCGCATGCCAAGCACGGGGTTCGTTTTTTGAGGTTAAGAATTTGTGTCGTGAGAACGCCCGAAGTGCCGCCGCCTCGGGCGGGTGTTTTCCGCGTTGGACAAGCGGGCGAGGCTGTTTCTCCGTGTGTCTCTTCCATGGCCCAATCCACTCCAGTCGATACCGCCGAACCGGGGCTCGAGGTGCGCACGTTTTTCGTGCGCGGCCGCAACGTGCTCGTGGCGCGGGCGAACCTGTCGGACCTTTATGTCGATTACTATCTGCACCTCGGGAAGCACGGCGTGAAGCCGGCCGAGGAGCACGACGCCTTGTTCAAGCGCGCGTTGGCCGCCTTCGTGCTTCATTGCGCATCGCGTCCGTGGAACGAAATGACGGCGTGGACGATCAACCTCCAGGAGCCGCGGGTGAATCTCTTTCTCACCGGCGACAACGAGACGGGCGCGGTGACGGGGCGGGTGTTCGACGAGAACGTGAAGGAATTCCCGGAAAACCTGTTTTACTCCGACGTGGTGTGCGGACTGCAGCCGAAGCGCCGCAGCGTGGTGCCCTTCGCGGGCGCGGATCCGATCACGGGCATGGAGACCTTCTACGCGCGGAGCGAGCAGCGCCCGGTGCGGTTTTTCCAGTTGGCGGAAGAAGAGTTTGCGCTGGTGTGCGAGCATCCCGATTGCGACCAGGCGTGGTTCGCCGCGCTTGACGCCGAGGCGGTTCGCAAACTCGCGCCCGGGGCCGAGGGAGGCGCGGAGACGGTCAACGAGATGGAGAAACGCGTCTGTCGCTGGCACTGCGGGTGCAATCAGGAACGCATGCTCGAGGTGCTCGCGCCGGTGATGAAGAACGATGCCGCCGGTCTGTTCGGCGAGGGAAGCGTGATCACCATCCAGTGCCCGCGCTGCGCCGCGCGCCACTCCGTGACGCGCGAGGCGCTGGAGGCCTACGTGGCGGGCCATCCGTGAGCGAATCCGTTTCCATTTGGTCTCAGATCCTGACCGAAGCACTAAGCGCGAGTCCGGCGGAGCAGATCGCGACCGCGCTCGGCATCGTGGGCGTGTGGTTGATGATGAAACGCAGCCTTTGGGCCTTCCCCGCCGGCCTCGTGCAGGTCGCCATCTTCGGTTGGGTTTGTTTTGACGGTGGTCTCTATTCGGAGACCGCTCTGCAACTGATGTTCTTCGTCGCGCTCGCCTATGGCTGGATCCACTGGACACGGGGCAAGGGAGAAGGCGGCGCGGAGTTGCCAATAACGCGGCTGAGCCTGTCGCGGGCTGCGAGTTGGGCGGCTGGAGCGGTCGCGCTATGGCTCGCTTGGGGCTCGGTCATGCAACGGGTCGGGGCTGCATTGCCTTGGGCGGACGCGTTTGTTTTCGCGGTGAGCGTGGCCTCGCAGATTTTGCAGGCGCGAAAAATACTGGAGAACTGGATTGGCTGGTTGATCGCCAATGTCGTCGCGGTCGGAGTGTTTTGGATTAAGGATTACCACTGGTTCTCGGTCCTTTACGCCATTTTCGGCGTTATGGCTTGGGCCGGTTGGCGGGAGTGGGTCCGGGCGTGGCGCAAACAAATCGGGGGCCTCTCCGCATGAGCGCCGGAGCCAAGCGGGATCCTCTGCGCGTCGTGCTCTACGGCGCCGAGTCGACCGGCAAATCGACGCTCGCCGAGCGCTTGGCGGAGCGGTTTGGCGCCCCATGGTCGCCCGAGCATGTCCGGGAGTATTGGGATTCCCATGACGGCGTGATCACGGCCGCCGATCTCGACGCCATCGCGCGCGGCCAGCGCGCGGGCGAGGACGCCGCCCGGACCCGCGCCGAAGAGGTCGGGGCGCGCGTTGTTTTCCACGACACGGACCTCCTCACCTGCACGGTCTGGGATGATCTGCTGTTCCCGGGGGCCTGTCCGGAGTGGTTGCGCGTCGAGGCGGCTGCGCGGGCGCGGGCGACCGACCTGTTTTTATTTTGCGACACCGACCTGCCCTGGGCGCCGGATCCGCAGCGTTGTTTCCCCGGCGACGAGGGGCGCGCGATGTGCCGGCGCGTGTTCTTTGAAAAGCTCGAGGCGGCGGGCGCCCGTTGGACGCGGGTCCATGGCGCCGCGGCGGAGCGCGAGGCGCGGGCGATCGCGGCGGTGGAACTGCTTTTGAACCGATGCGCGATGCGATGAGCCAGACGAACCACGACGACCACGAGGCGCGCTTCGGCGGCCTG
>CBIHRE010000235.1:0-7490 GCA_966212385.1 uncultured Akkermansia sp.
AAATACCCGTTTCCGGCGCCTTGGGTATTGTTCGAGATGGCGGTGAATGTCGAGGAACCAACAGTGGGATTTTTGAAATAATACAGTTTGGCGCGCGCCGCGGTGATGACACCGTCCGCAGCCTGCCCGCCGAAGCTGACGCTGCTCAAGCTGTTGCTGCCATTATCGATGTAGACACCAACAACGACGACACTGTTGGCATTCGTGACACCATAGGCGGGGAGCGAAAGACTCGTGGTCCCAAGGCTAAACGAGGCGCCGATGGAGTTTGTCACGGAAATCGCCGCAAAAGCGGACGAAGACAAAGCCACTCCGGCGAGAAGAGCGAGAGAGCTGATAGTGAATTTGGAGGAGTTCATAAGAGTGCGAAGCAAGCAGGTAAAAACAGAGCCAAAACCCAAATAGATTTATCGAAAAATCAATAAGATTTATCGCTTATCTTGATTTGGCATATGCCGCAGCCCTAGCCGCGTGTCGGGGGACTCACTCGATCCCCAACGGATGACGACAAAGCTTCGCCGGCGACCCGCGAGCGCGCGCGTCGCCGGCGTCCGACCGCATGCCGTCAGGGCCATGTCGATTATCGGGCGCCTACCGACCGGCACGTGGCGGTCGATCACCAATCTACTCCGAGCCGACGTGTATGGCTGGCGAATCGTAGTGGTAGGTGAAGGAGTCGCAGTCCACGTGACCCGCATCGCCCTTGTTGTTGTAGGTGAAGATGCCGAGGCGGTCGCCGCGGTAGTCGCCCCAAGAGAGCTGGTAGGGCTCGCCGAAAGACGTGAAGGCTTCCCCGTCGGTGCTGTAGGCGTAGCGGCTGCGCCCATCGAGGCCCCAGGTGGAACGGAGCCAGAGCCGCGTGGAGGTGATGGGTGGTCCGGGGGTGAATTTTCCGTCTTGGGAAAACTCAAGCGTGACGGCCCCGCCCTCACGGCGAACACCGATCGTTGAACTGGAGCCGGAGTAGTGGCAGAGGCCGGCGACCTGACCGTCGGCCATGCCGGAGATGTCGAGCTCAAGGGTGGCGACATTGTCGGCCGTGCGCATGGAGCGCTGCGTGAGCGTGTTTCCGGCGGTCTTTAGCTGGTCCGCACGGAGCGGCTTCCAAGCGTGCAAGCGGAGCCAGCCGGGGCGCTCGGTGAGCGACCATTTTTCCATTCGCGGCTGGTAGTTCCACGACCATTGGAGGCCCAGCTTCGGACCGTTGAAGTCGTCGCTCGCCTGCGGGACGACGGCGCGGGTGCCTTGAACCGGCTTGGCGGCGCTCCAAATCATTCGGCCGAGGCCGTCCTCCCCTACCCGGCCAAGGATCGGCCAGCCATCGACCCAGGTCACGGGCAGAAGACTGGCCGCGCGGCCTTCCCAAGAGCCGGTGCCGTGGTGCGTCAGGAAATACCAGTCGCCATCCTCGGTCTGCAGAATGCCGCCTTGGTTGGGCTCGTTGAACTCGCGCTGAGTGTGGCCGAGGCGGCGCTTCTCGGTGTAGGGCCCGGTGATGCTCTTCGCGCGCTGCATCATCACGTAGCGGCCGGCGCCGTCATACTCGCTGTAGAAGTGGTAGTAGGTGTCTCCGACTTTGAAAAGCTTGTTGGCCTCGCGGTGGGAACCCTCGTTGATGAGCACTCGGGAATCGGGGACGAGGTCGCGGCCGTCGGGCGTGAGTTTGTAGAGGTAGGTCTTGTAGCCGCCTTGGAAATGCGTGCCAACGAAGTAGCCCTGTCCGTCGTCGTCCCAGAAGGGGCAGCAATCGTCCCAGCCCGCCTCTTTCTTCACGGGATGAAGGGGTGCCCAAGGACCGGCCGGGTTGGTGGCCGTGGTCATGAAGTAGCCTTCATCGGGGGTGCCGAAATAGATCCAGAATTTGCCCGCGTGATAACGGATGGCGCCCGCCCAGACGCCATGGGCGTAGCGGTTCATCCGGTCCCAGTTGAGCTCCGGCCCGATCTCGGTGACGTCGTTGATCGCGTGGCCGATGATGGACCAGTTGACCAAATCCTTCGAGTGAAGGACCACCATGCCCGGCGAATACTGGAAGGTGGACGAGATCGCATAGTAGTCGGAGCCGACGCGGATGCAATCGAGGTCGCTGTAGTCCCCGGGCAATACGGGATTCCGGTAGGTGCCGTCGCCCTGGTCGCCCCAGCGCGGCCAGTCGCCCCATCGAGCCGGAGGCGCCACATCGGCGAGAAGCGGCGCGGCGCAGAGCAGGGAGAGGGCGAGGAGTTTTGATTTGGGCAACATGACTGGTCCTTGGGAAATTGATCAGCGCACCGGGCCGAACACGGTAAACTCGGCCACGGCGGGGCGGATGCCCTCGGGGTGCCCCACGATCACCAGCCGGGCGCGACCGGCCTTGGTCGGCACGCACTCTCGATAATCGACGAGAAAATCCTCCGTGCTCTCGCTGCGGTCGACGATGGGCGTCCACTGGTCGCGTGCGGTCTCCGCCTCCACGCGATAGCGGAAAGGGCCCGGTTTCACGCCCTTCGGCGTATCCAGGCCGACATCACGCCAGATGACGCGCACGGCGCGCACTTCGGAATTGGGGAACGAGGTCGTGAGCACGGGTTGCTTGTCGTCCTCGGCCGGCAGCCACCAAGTGGTCATCGAGTTGTCGGAGGCGAAACGGCCGTAGGTATTCGGCGCGAGCGAGCTGCCGAAAGTCGGCTCGCCGTCGTTGAGTGGCACCCAAGGCGTTGCGTCTGCGCCGGCGGAGATGGGCTGCGGCGAGGAGGTGGCCGCCGGCACGTAGAGGTCACCCTCGGCGTCGAACGCGGCCGGGTCCATACCGATGCGGCGCTCAAAGCCGTGAACGACCGCGGCCAGCACGCAGTAGAAGGCCCAGGGGCGGTCGCCGGGGCCCTTCACGATGCAGCCGTGCCCCGTGCCGGTGATGAAACCTTCCGTGTTGCGGAAGACCGGATTGCGCGCCTGCGGTTTGAAGGGCCCGAGGGGCGATTCGCTCACGTAGCACCCCATCGCGTAGGTGCGATACTGCGTGCCGCCCGAGGAATAGGTCAGGTAATAGCGGCCGTCGTGCTTGAGCATCCAGCCGCCCTCCATCCAGCCGAGGTAGCGGTTCTGGTTGCGGTTGCCCACCGATTCCCAAGGGAAGGCGTGCGGATTGAAAGGGATCATCTCCTGCGGCTCGCCCTTCGGCTGCGTGAGGTCGTTCGCGTCCAGCTCCACGCCCCAGATGCCGCCGCTCGGCGTGCAACCCCAGTAGAAGAACAGGCGCCCGTCGTCGTCGGAAAACAACATCGGATCGATCATCACCGGGAGCTTGCCCGTGCCGAAGGGGATCTTGAGCGCGCCGATGGGCCGGAAAGGCCCGAGCGGAGAATCACTCTCGTGGATCTCCGATCCGGAGCCCATGAGGAGGAAACGCTTCCCGTGCTTAACGATGGTCGGCGCGTAGCCGAGATCGCGCACGTTGAGCGGGTGGTGTTGCCAGGTCCGGCCTTCGTCACGGCTTACCCACGCCATGTCGCAGGACGGATAAAGATACCACGTGCCCTCGTGCCATAGGGCGGCGGGATCGGCGAGTTCGCGGTATTGCTCCTTGCGCTCGGCAAACCAGAGGCCGCCGTCGTTCGGTTCGCCCTTGTTGAGCCACCCGGCGAGCTTGCCGACCGGGTAGTCCGGGATCGGGAGCGGGTTGCAGTAGCGCTCGGGCGCGCGCGGCGCATCGGCGAGGAGCGCGCTGGAGGAGAGCGCCGAAAAAAGGACGGACGAGATGAGAGGCTTCATATCAACAGCTAGTCGTTTCTGGATTCAGGTGGACGAGCGGGTCCCTCCGCTCGTCGGATCGACTCTGCGCGGCGGGCGCAGGGACGCGCCCGCCCACCCGGTGGGAAGCTTCGATGAGCCCCGACGCTTACTTGGTGATGACGTCCACTTCGGCGTAGCCGACCTCGTTGTTGCCGTCGGTGTTTCGCAGGGCCTGGAGCTTGATGTAGCGGGCCGTCACCGGAGCGAAGGTCTTGGTCTGCCAGACGCGGTTGTTTTTGATGTTTGAGAACTCGCCTTTGTCGGCGAGCGTCCAAGCGGCGTTGTCGGCGGAGACGTAGAACGCGTATTCCGCGATGATGCCGGGGCCCCAATGGTCTTGGGACGGGAAGTATTTGAAGCCGGCCAGCGTGTGCTCGCTCCCGAGATCGATCACCAGATCGAGGGGCATCGTCTTGTCACGGCTCTGTTTCCAAGAGCTACCGGGATTGCCGTCCAAGATGGCGTAGGGCGCGTCGCCCGAGGCGCCGACGATTTTCCAATCTTTGCGGCAGACGTCGAACTTCTCCACCGCCACCGGGCTCGATTTGCCCGTGGACGGATCGAGGGATATCGCACGCACCTCGACCTTTCCGTCGCCCGTCTGCACCGGCCCGGTCAAGCGCGCGGATTTGGCGGTCGGCGTGGAGCCGTCGATCGTGTAGTAGAACAGCGGCCCGACGTCGCCCGAAGAAATCGAGACTTGGCCTTCGCGATTTCGGGTGATGCCCGGCGCATCGAGGATGAGCGGCGCGTTATACAGCCCGACCGCGGAGATCACCGGGTTGCTGCGCGCGTCGTTGATCGTGAATCGAACCTGGGTCGCCTCGACCGCAGGAAAGCGGAGGATGCGTTTGTAACCGATGGTGCTGCCGTGGCCCACCTCCTTCCAGTTTCCGTCAACCAAGGCTTCGACCTTGAAGCTCTTCACGCGCTGCCCGAGCCGGATATACTCCTGCGCGAGGAAACGGTTGAACACGGTCGGCTTTCCGAGATCGAGGGTGAGCGACGCGGACTTCACGCCGTCGTCGGTCGCCCAGTAGCTGTTTTTGTCGTCATCCACCGTGTTTTTCGGGCCGAACTTCGCCGCGCCGCCACGCGTGTTGGAGGCCTCCGCCTTGGCGCCCTTGGCGAGGTTGCGAGCGAAGGTCCGTTTGACGACCTTGGCCGTCTCCACGGCGTGCTGCACGTCGGTGGGATGTATCCGGCCGTCGGGCATGATCGGGAAGTTGAGCAGGAAGGTGCCGTTGCGCCCGATCGAGTTATAATAGGTGTCCAACAACTGGGGCACGGTCTTCACCTTGTCGTCCTCGCTGGGGTGATAAAACCACTCGGGCCGGATGGAGGTGTTGACCTCGGCGGGCACCCAGGAGTCGCCGCCTTCGAGACCGTAGTGGAGCATGCCCCAGTTCACGTCGCCGGTGGCGTTGAGCGTGCTCCAGTTGGTCTCGCCGACGAAGCCAGACTCGGTGCCGACCCAACGCAGATCGCCCCGGTCGCCGCCGTCGTTCCAAATGACGATCTTGGGCTGAAGCTGCCGCACCAGCGCGTAGGTGTTGGACCAATCGTAGTAGGTCTTCGCGTCGATTTTCCGGTTCTCCCGCGCACCGCCGTAGTAGCCGCTGCCGCCGTTGGCGCCGTCGAACCAGACCTCGAAGATCGGGCCGTAGTTGGTGAGCAGCTCAGTGAGCTGATTGCGGAAATAAGTGATGTATTCCGGTTTTCCATAGTCCGCGCGGTTGCGGTCCCAGGGAGAGAGATAGACGCCGAACTTCAGGCCGTATTCTTTGCAGGCGTCGGCCACTTCGCGCACGAGGTCGCCCTTGCCGTTTTTCCACGGGGCGTTCTTCACCGAGTAGTCGGTGTATTTGGTGGGCCAGAGGCAAAAGCCGCTGTGGTGCTTGGCGGTGATGATGACACCGGTCATGCCCGACTCCTTGCAGACGCGAACCCATTCGCGGGCGTCGAGCTTGGTCGGGTTGAAGAGATTGATGTCCTCGTCGCCGTAGCCCCAGGACTGGTCGGTGTAGGTGTTCAGGCCGAAGTGGATGAAGGCGTAATACTCCATCTCCTGCCACCGCATCTGATTGTCGGAGGGAACCGGCCCGAAGGGCGCGGGCGGAGGAACGGCGGGTGATTCGGCGCACACGCCGAGCGAGAAGGCGGAAAACAGCAGGCTGGCCAGGAGGTTCTTCTTCATTGGGTAAGGAGTGGTGGAAAATTGGGAAACAGGAGGGAAAATCGTCAGACACCGCCGGCCTTGCATGAAGCGCCATGTGAGACGGCAGAAGACATGGAAAGGGGGAGAAGCGATGCCGCGCTCATGCTAACCGAGGCGAAACGTCATTTGCGCACGCCGCTTCCGCTGCCCGCGCTTTGCATGATGGCCTCATACCAACGACGAGCCATCCACTGGTAGCCGGCGTCGCTAGGGTGGAGCTTGTCGGGGCTGAGTCCGTCCGGCGGAAATCCGGTGTTCAGGTCCACGCCGACGACGCGCCTGCCCTCGCGCGAATATTTTTGCACGACCTCGTCCACACCTTGGTTGAACTCCGCGACGAAACGACCGTGCGCCTCCGAATCCATCTCCGGCGGTATCCGCGCGATGAGAAGCCTCGCGTCGGGGCGAAGCGTCACCAGCTTCCGCACAAGCGCATCCAAGCGGACCTTCGTCCCCACGGGGTTGTCGCGCTCGTTGGTTCCAATCAGCAGCAGAATGATGTCGGGGTGCTGGGGCGGACGGGCATGAGGGCCAGATTGGATACCGTCCAGCCAATGGCCGCCGTTCGGGTCCCGGTTGGCTTGGCCATAGCGTCGAAACGTCGCGTCATCGAGGCCGTCCAAGTTACGCAGGATGTCCTCGATGCCATAGGAGCCGTGGCCCTCGTGACGCCGCTGCCGCTCCGGCAAGGTGGTGACCGCCCAATTCTCGGTGCAGCTGCCGACAAACACGAAGCCGCTCGCGACAGGGACCAGCAAGTCATGAAGCGGCCCACGGTAGCCTCCGTTTGCCCCGGGATAACCAAAGGTGATCGAGTCGCCCAAGGGCAGGATTTGGAGATCGGCGGGCAGTCGACGCGTCTCCGTCGGGGCCGGCGCGGCGGCGACGGCCTCATCGATCGCCGGAGCAGCGGTCGATGCGGAAACGCAAGCCAGCAACGCCACCGCGGTCAAGCGGAGCACGTGGCCGGGGAAATCGAACCGGGGAAATGTATTTCGGAAAATCATGTCTAAGGACGAAGGTTTCGGTCGGAAACGGAATCAGGGTCGCGTCGGCCAAGTGATCTGGCCGCCAGCGGGCAGCGCGTCGTCCGCGACCGTATCGCCATAAACGATACGCAGCGGACGACCGGGCTTGCCGCGGATCTTCGCGGCGACCAGCCGTCCCTCGCTCCACTCGATGTCCACGGTGAGGCCGCCACGCGCGCGGAGGCCGCGCACCGAACCGGCCGGCCAGGCCTTGGGCAAGGCGGGGAGCAGCTCGATCTCGCCGACGCGCGACTGGAGCAACATCTCGGCGATGCCGGCCGCGCCGCCGAAGTTGCCGTCGATTTGGAAGGGCGGATGCGCGTCGAACATGTTCGGATAAGTGAGCCCGGGGCTGATGAGCATCTTCAGCACATCCAGCGCGTGGTCGCCGTCGCCAAGGTGGGTCCAAAGGCAGATGCGCCAGGCGGTCGCCCAGCCGGTGGCCTTGTCGCCGCGGAGCTCGAGAGATCTTT
>CBIHRE010000236.1:0-7477 GCA_966212385.1 uncultured Akkermansia sp.
TCCGGAGCGGGCGTCGTGTTTGTTTTCGCCGGTCTGACGCTGGTGTCGGGCTTGGTGGTCCGGCCGGGCGGTGTAAAGGCGGCGAACGTCACGGCGACCGTATTGGCTGCCTGGCTCGGCTTGATCGTCTGCGGAGAAATCGGCGCGGGCAGGGCCGAGGGCTTTGGGGCGGGCTTGCTGGCCGTATTCGCGGCGGCGACGGTCGTCTCGGGACTGCCGCTCTGGCTCGCGCGAGGACGCGGGGAGGGCGCCCTGTGGGCGCGCTACGCGGGCGGCGGCGCGGCGCTGGCGCTGATGTTTTTCCTTTTCGCGGAGCAACAGGGAGAGCTCGCGCCTTACACGACCGTGGGCTGGGGCCTGAGCTCGATCGTGTTGTTCATGGCGGGGCTGTTTCTGCGGGCGGCGCCCTACCGGGTGCTTGGCCTGGCCGGCCTGGCGGTCTGTCTGCCGCGCATGTTCTTCGTTGATCTGAACTCCGCGCTGCATCGGATCGTGGCCTTCATCGTGTTGGGCGTGGTGCTGTTGTGGGTTGGCTTTTCCTATCATCGCTTCCGGCATCTCGTCTCCGACCGCGAATCCCCTCCCGAACCTTTACCGAATAAATGAGCGCCCAATACGCCCCATGGATCCTCGCCGCGCCGCTGCGGCTGCTGGCCCGCTGCCTGTATCGCGTCACCAGTCTGGGCGCGGAACGGCTGCCGGAGGGAGGCGCGCTGCTGCTGGCGAACCATCTGTCCTATGTGGACGTGATGGTCCTGCAGATGGCCTGCCCGAGGCCGATCCGCTTCGTCGGGCATGAGAACCTCGCGCGGGTGTCGTGGTTTTTTCGCTGGGTGTTCCGCGTCACCGGGACGATTCCGGTTTCGCCGGAAAACGCCTTGGCGACGACGCGCCGGGTCGGGGAGTGCCTGAAGCGCGGCGAATACGTGCTCCTGTTTCCGGAAGGCGCGATTTCGCGCACGGGGCAGTTGATGAAGATCCAGCGCGGCTTCGAGCTCATGGCGCGGCGCGCGGGCGTGCCGGTGGTGCCGGTGGCGCACGACGGCTTGTGGGGCTCGGTGTTTTCGTTTTCCGGGCATCGCTACGTGCTCAAGTGGCCGCGCGTGATGCCGACGCCCGTGGCGGTGGCCTGGGGCGAGCCGATTCCCGCCGAGCGGGCCGATGCGGCGACGGTGCGCCGCGCGCTGCTGGATTTGGGACACAGGGCTTTCGAGGCGCGTCCGCATCTGCGGCGTCATCTCGGGCGCGAGGCGATTCGCACGCTTTGCCGTCGTCCCTGGAAGGTCGAGGTGGTGGACCGTTTGGCCGGTCGGCGCGAACTCACGGCGGCGCAACTCGTTGCCGCCTCGGCGGTGCTGGGCCTGCATCTGCGGCGCACCGTGAAGGAGCAACGTGTCGGCATCGTGTTGCCCCCGGGCGCCGGCGCCACCATCGCCAATCTCGCGACGCTCGTGGCGGGAAAGACTCCGGTGAACCTCAACTTCACGGCGGGCCGCGCGGCGCTCGAGGCGAGCCTCCGCACCGCCGGCATCCGCACGGTGCTGAGCGCGGAGGCGGTGCGCGGGAAGGTCGCGGATTTTCCCTGGCCCGAGGACACGCGCGATCTGGCGGAGACGATCAAAGCGGCCGGTGGCAAGCGGGCGATGTTGCCCTGGCTCCTCGCGGCCTGGGTGCTGCCGAACCAGTGGACGGCCTCGCTGCTGGGGCTGCCGAAGGTCGGGGATCAGGCGGAGGCGGGTTTGCTGTTCACCAGCGGCAGCTCGGGCGAGCCGAAGGGCGTGGTGCTCAGCCATCGCAACCTGCTGGGCAACTGCTGGCAGATTTCCTCGCTCTCCATCCTGCCCGCGAGCGCCACGATGCTGGCCTGCCTGCCGGTGTTTCACAGCTTCGGCTTCACGGTGGGGATATGGTATCCGCTGCTGCGCGGTTGCCGCGTGGTGACGGTGCCGAGTCCGCTCGACACACGAAAGATCGTCGACGCGATCCGCGAGGAGAAGTGCACGGTGTGGGTGGCCGCCCCGACTTTTGCGCGCCCGGTCCTGAAAAAAGCCGAGCGCGCCGACCTACGGACCCTGAGCATTCTCGTGACGGGAGCGGAGAAGCTGCCCGATGACCTGGCGCAATTTTCCCGCGAAAAGTTCCACCTCGAGATCATGCAGGGCTACGGGCTGACCGAGACGACGCCGGTGACGGGCGTGAACCAGCCGAATCCGCCGGTCGTGACGGAGACGGGCGAGGCGCAGGTCGGACAACGCGCCGGCTCGATCGGGCGGCTCCTGCCCGGCATGGCGGCGCGCGTGCTCGATCCGGAGACGATGACGGAAAAGCCGGAGACCGAGACCGGGCTCGTGGTGTTGCGCGGGCCGAATATTTTCACCGGCTACCTGCACAATCCGGAGAAGACGGCCGCGGCCTTTCACGAGGGATGGTTCGTGACCGGCGATCTCGGGCGTTTCGACGAGGATGGCTTCCTCTTCATCGAAGGACGGCTTTCGCGCTTCTCCAAGATCGGCGGCGAGATGGTGCCGCATGGCACGGTGGAGCAAAAGCTGATCGAGGCCTTCGGCCTTGGCGGGGCGGAGGGCTACGTGGTGTTCGTGGCCGGCGTGCCCGATCCGACCAAGGGAGAGCAGCTCGTGCTGCTGACGACGCGGGACGAGGTGACGGCCGAAGCGGTGCGCGAGAAACTGGCCGCCGCCGGCGTCACGAATCTATGGATACCGAAGGTCGTGAAAAAGGTCGCCGCCATTCCGGTGCTGGGCACGGGCAAACTCGACCTGAAGGCGGCGAAAGCGTTGGCGACCGCGGTCTGATTTGAACGGAACGGTGCGAGTCGAACCTTATACCAACAGCTGGGAATAATCAGACATTAGGAGCCTTAGCCTTGACCACGGATTTCACAGGTTCTCACGGATATAATACCAACGCCTGGTTGCTTTTGGATTTTGGGTGGACGGGCGGGTCCCACCGCCCGTGGTTCGATCTCCAGGCAGCGGGCGCAGAGACGCGTCCGCCCACCTCGGAATCAGAAGTCTAATCCATCAAGCCACTGGTATAACCGATCGATCCGTGCCCATCCGTGATATCCGTGGTTAAAGCCTGAATTCGTTGAACTATGGGTGTTATGCGCATCGATTGTCACGTCCACGCGGTCGGCACGGGGTTCGGCGGTTCGGGCTGCTGGTATCGGCCGAAGGGGCTGACGCGGCTCGGCGCGCCGTTTTTGGTGCGCTCCATGGGGTTGCCGATGTCGGCGTTGCGCGAGGATTTCGAGACGATCTACACGCAGGCGCTGCTGCGACAGATCCGCGAGGCGGGGATCGATGCGGCGGTGCTGCTGGCGCACGAGCAAGCTTACCGCGAGGACGGCACGGTGATCGAGGGCTGCGGGTCCTTTTACGTGCCCAACGACCATGTGCTCGGGCTGACGCGGAAGCACCGGGAGTTTCTCGCCGCGGTGTCGATCCACCCGGCGCGGCGCGACGCGTTCGAGGAACTGGAGCGTGCGCTCGAGGGCGGGGCGGTGATGTTGAAGTGCCTGCCCAACGTGCAGAACATCGACTGGAACGAGCGCCGTTACCGGAAGTTTTTAGAACGCATGGCGGAGAGCGGGCTGATCCTGCTCGCGCACACGGGGAGCGAGCGGACGATGCCCGTGCTTCGCCCGGATCTGGCGAGCCCGCGGATGCTGACGCAGGCCTTGGAGATCGGCGTGACCTGTATCGCGGCGCATTGCGGCACGGGCATGATCGCGCTCGACCCGGATTACTTCGGCGAATTCGTCGCGATGACGAAGCGCTACCCGAACCTCTATGGGGACAACAGCGCGCTGGCTGGCTTGAGCCTGCGTTTCAGGCCCTGGCAGATGCGAGCGATTCGCGAGGACGCGGAGCTGGCGTCGCGCATTCTCTACGGCAGCGACGTGCCGGTGCCGGCGAGCGGGCTGGTGATGGCGGCCTTCGGGATGATCGGTTGGGCCGACTACGGGGCCTCGCGGGAGTTCGAGGGCACGATGGCCCGCGACCTGATGTTGAAGCGCGCGCTCGGATTTCCCCCCGAGAGCGAGACGCGGCTGGCGGGCCTGTTGCGGAAGCGATCCTGAGGGTCTGAGGGCGGCCCAATCCGGCGGTTGAAACCACGGATTTCACGGATGCGCACGGATAGAGGATGCTTGCGGCAAAACGGAAGCAGGCCCTTCGGTTTGAGGGAATCTGCGATTCCGATTTTTCCTTTCCCGGTTTGATCCGTGCCAATCTGTGTGATCCGTGGTTGGTTCGAACCGCGAAGGGTGGGCGGGCACGTCCCTGTGCCCGCTGCTTGACGGATCGAACCACGGGCGCAGGGACGCGCCCGTCCACCTAAAATCCAAAGGCAATCAGCCATTGGTATCAGGGTCAGGGCAAAAACCGCGCGCGTTTTGGCCAAGATACGCGGGGGCTTTGGCCTAGGCGCGGCGGGGTCGGGCGGGGTTGGATGATTAGGAATGACAATTCCGAGTATTATCCAGGGCGGCATGGGCGTGGCGGTTTTGGGCTGGCGGCTGGCGCGCGCGGTGTCCTTGCGCGGGCAACTCGGGGTGGTGTCGGGGACGCTGCTTCCGGTGGTGCTGGCGCGTCGTTTGCAAGCCGGGGACGCGGACGGGAGTTTACGGCGGGCGATGGCGGCCTTTCCGGATCGGGCGGTGGCGCAGCGGGTGCGGGATCGCTATTTCACGGACGGGGGCAAGGCGGCCGATGTCGCCTACGCGGCGGTGCCGATGCCCTCGGCCCGGCCGGCCCGCGCCTGGGTGGAGCTGGCGATGGTGGCCAACTTTTGCGAGGTTTGGCAGGCGAAGGAGGACCACGGCGGTGTCGTGGGCATCAACCTCCTGGAGAAAATGCAGACCGGCACGCTGGCCTCGCTTTATGGCGCGATGCTGGCCGGCGTGGACGTGGTGCTGATGGGCGCGGGCATACCGCGGGCGATTCCGGGCGTGCTGGATAAATTCGCCGCGGGCGAGGCGGCGGAGCTGGCCTTGGATCTGGCGGGGGCGCTTCCGGAGGGCGCGGAGGCGCCGCGCCTTCGTTTTGATCCGCGTGACTGGTTGGAGGCCGCGCCGGCCGCGCTGTGGCGTCCGCGGTTTTTGGCGATCGTGAGCTCGGCGGCCTTGGCGACGACGCTGGCGCGCAAGGCGAGCGGCCGGGTGGACGGCTTTGTGATCGAGAGCCCTGCGGCGGGCGGGCACAACGCGCCGCCGCGCGGGGGCGGTTCGCTCGACGCGGAAGGGCAGCCGGTCTACGGCCCGCGCGACGAGCCGGAGCTGGCGAAGTTTCGCGCGCTCGGGCTGCCCTTCTGGCTGGCGGGCGAGCGCGCCTCGGCGGAGGGCCTGGCCGCGGCGCGGGCTTTTGGGGCGGCGGGGGTGCAGGTGGGCACGGCGTTCGCGTTCTGCGCGGAGTCGGGGCTCGACCCGGCGATAAAGGCGCGGGCCTGCGAGATGAGCCGGGCGGGCGAGGTCAGGATTTTCACCGATCCGAAGGCGTCGCCGACGGGTTTCCCCTTCAAGGTGCTGGGCCTGGAGGGCAGTTTGTCCGAAGCCTCGGTGTATGCGGCGCACGAGCGGCGCTGCGATCTCGGGTATTTGCGCGAGCCCTACATGAAGTCCGACGGCGAGCTGGGCTACCGCTGCGCGGCGGAGCCGGTGGAGGACTTTGTCTCGAAAGGCGGGACGCCGGAAGAGGCGGCGGGGCGCAAGTGTCTTTGCAACGGCCTGCTCGCGGCGGTCGGGCTGGGGCAGGTGAGGGCGGGCGACGGCGACGCCAAGCCGAGCTGGACCGAACCGGCGATCGTCACCGCCGGCGCGGAGACGGCGGAGATCGCGCGCTTCCTCGCGCCGGGCGCGAAAAGCTACACGGCCGACGAGGTGTTGGACCGGATGCTCGATGCGCAGGCGAGTTGAACCGCATCGAGGCTTTTTTTAACCGCGGATTGCGCAGAGAGCGCGGATATCGTGGAGATCGGATACGGATTCGGACGACTGGCCGCAGAGAACGCAAAGATGGGAGGCGGGAGCAGCCGTGTTCTTTTGCGGCCATAGTTTCATCCTTAAGATGGGGGCTCTGTAGTGTGTTGCTCTTCGATTTGGCTGCTCGGACTTGGGAGTCAGCCGAGATCACTCACGAATCCGCTTCAGGCAGTCTCGCTTAAGACCGCGCGAGCGAACCAAGCCGGTATACGATCCGACTTCTGCTCCAGTCGGCGACCATCGGTGATTTCGGCGAGCCAAGTATGGGTGGCGCCGGAGTTGTCGAAGATGTAGGCGCGATTGGCGTGTCGTATGGCAGCCAGAAGCAAATCCAGCGAGCGATGGTAGCGCTCCACGATCTTTGCTTCCGGCACATCGTGGCCGCCGAGGCCCACCCGGTTGCGCACGCGGGAGATGTTGATGGCGGGATCGTCGGTCGCGACGTAGTAAAGATAGGTGCGGTAGCCGGCGGCCTGGGCTTCCTTGAGCAGGTCCACCTTGCTTGGATGCGACATCACGGTCTCGAACGTGAAGGACTCGCGCCGGGCGAGCAGTTGTTGCCTCAGGAAATCTCCCGCGACCGAAGCGAGGTAGGAATTTACCGCGACTGTGGAGAAGTCGATGCGTCGGGTGGCGAAGCCGATGCGGGCGACCGCGTCCGTCATGCCGGCCTGCGCGAGAAACGTTGAGCGGGAGAAAAACTGCCGGGCCTCTTGCGCCGCTTCCTCGCCGAGCCCATAGGTGCCGAGATCGAGGAAACCTTGTCGGCGAATTTCCGCCTCGATGTCGTCCGGGTTGAGATAAATCCCGAGCAGCGGTGCAGGCAGGTAGGATTTGAGAGTGCTTTTCCCGGAGCCGTTCGGCCCGGCAAACATGCGCAGGCGGGGAACGGGCGTGCTCACCGAATTTCGCGGATGGAGCCAGGGACGGCGGGCAGCGGCGGGGCGATGGTTTTGAGCGGGACACGCCGGCCGTCCGGAAAAACCTCGAAGAGCACGCCGTCCCGCGTTTCCAGAATGCTTTGACCCGAGGCGAGCACGCGCTCGCGGGCTTGAGCGAAGGCCTGCCCGGAGATGGACGGGAAACGGGCCTCAAGTTCTTTGATCTCTTGGTCGGACATGGCGTTTCGGAGATGTAAGCTGATCCGAATGGCCCGGCTCGCAACAGGCTTTTGCAATACCGGCAAAGGGATTCGGGGAGGCTATAAGGTCCACGAGATATTTCGAGGAGCCCGTCCGCCTCCGGATTATCGTGGGCCACGAAGGCGACGATTGCGCCAAGATCGCGGTTGGTCTGCGCGGACAAGACCAGACAATTTGGCCGCAGAGAACGCAGAGAACGCAAAGATGGGAGGCGGGAGCCGTCATGTTCTTTGTGATCTCTGTGTTCTTTGTGGCTATAGTTTCATTCGAAATGCTCTGGCCGCAGATTGCGCGGATGGGCGCGGATACCGGGTAGGGGAGAGGCCGGAATCAG